>JALYTI010000288.1 GCA_030854375.1 Acidobacteriota bacterium
CGAACAGCGATCCCAGAGAACCTCGTATTCAGTTGTGGCTGGCGCCGCGTGGAACTCCGCCGCCGGAACTGACTAAGTATGAGAATAAAACCGACAACTTCAGCGGTTTATTCGATCAGCACGAAAAGTGGGACAGCATCGCCTACGGAGAGGGCGGCACAGGTCCGCCCATACCGGATGTTTCATTGCCGTCGTTCATAGACATCCTCAAAAAGCAGCAGGACTCTGTGGCCTACGTTGTTTCATTCAATGGCTCCGACGCAGCTCCCGGCGCCTGGCGTCGAGTGGCGCAGCTGGAATCAGAAGAGTTCGCAAGTGGTGGAGTGGAACCCAGCCGAGTCAAGATTATTTATGGCGGCCCTGATAAAGAAACTAAGATTCAACTTTGGATTCTCCCAAAGACCGCACCCCCTCCGGTGATGGACGCTGGTCCAGAGCCGCTGCCGGAAAAAACCATTCAGATCGGTAGCTTCAGCGACTATGACGTGGCGGAGGAGCGCGGTGAACGGTGGGCATTTAAGGGTTTCGTCGATGTGCTGCGTTCGAAGGACGACTTGCGAGCGTGCATCATTGTCCGGCTTGAGAGCGATGATTCACAGGAGAATTCAGAATCAGAGCCCGCCGAAGAATTGGTATCACAGGAAGTCACAGCCGGGCCGCCGGAGAGCGTCGAAATTCCACGCGCGGATATTTTGAAACTAATTGAGAAATGGAGGTCCGAACTGGCCGAGACCTATAAGATTCGTGAGGATCGTTTCATCGTGTTGTTCGCTACGCCGCCCAAGTATTCAGGCAATTCTTTAGAAACCTGGATCGTACCATCCGGCGCGCCACTCCCCGATCCTGATGCCGAGCCCGCGGAAGTTACTCCAGAGGAGCCCGTTGAACCAGCGACCGGTGAAGGCGTCATTCAACCTGACGATGTTAAGTCGGACAAGATTGGGATCGACCAGACGCAGCCGGACAAACCCAGGAAGAGCGACCCACCACAACTATTGCTCCCCAATACCTAACTCGTCGAGGAGTTGCACCTTATCGCGCCAGTCCTTTTCAACTTTCACGAATAGTTCCAGATGCACGCGGTGGCCCAGCAGGTGTTCAATGTCCTCTCTGGCGCTGATGCCTATTTCTTTCAAACGCGCTGCGCCCTTCCCGACTACGATCTTCTTTTGCGAAGTTCTTTCTACAAAAATCGCGCAGTGGATACGGGTGAAGTCTTCGCGAACATCGTCCCACTTTTCCGTCACCACAGCAGTCACGTAGGGGATTTCATCCGCGGTAGACTGCAGAATCTTCTCACGCACAATCTCAGCCACCATTGTGCGCACCGATTGGTCAGTCAAATCATCTTCGCCAAATAGTGGTTCACCTTCAGGCAGGTGCTTAATCATCTCGCCAGGTACAACATCGCTCGTCCTGTCTCGCAATGCGGAGATTGGGATAATTTCGCGCCACTCATATTGACCTCGATACCAATCTATCAGCGGCAACAGCGAGGATTTATCTTTTAGTTTATCTATCTTGTTGAGTAGAAGTAGGGCGGGCTTGTTGGATTTCTGAACCAGATCGAGAACGAAATTATCTCCATTGCCGGTTGAAACTGAGGCATCGCGGATCAGACAAACGAGATCCACGCCCATCAGCGCATCCTGAACCGTCGCCATCATGCGGCGATTCATTTCGTAACCCGGTTTGTGAACGCCAGGAGTGTCAACTAAAACAATTTGCCCGGACGGATTAGTGATTACGCCCTGAATCCTGAAACGCGTCGTCTGTGGCTTGTCGGAAACCGCGGCAATCTTCTGCCCAACCAGGCCGTTCAAAAGTGTCGACTTACCGGCATTAGGTCTGCCCACGAGGGCGACGTATCCGCTGCGGTAACTAAGGTTGTGTCTGGCTTCGGCCAAGTGTTGCCTGCTCTTTTCTGCGAATGTTTGGGAGAAAATTAAGATTAACTAAGGATGCAAATAAAGCAAAGCGCGTCAGAAAGATTAACCCCAAAGGGTGCAAAGAATGACGCAAAGATCCGCAAAGGAATCTCCGCGAGCCTTTGCGAAAACTTCGCGTTCTTCGCGGTTAAGTTTTGTGGACCCCGGCCGTTTAGAAAACAATTGGCTACTGGTCAGCCCACTCCTTACCGCGTCCAGTAACTTCGTCGAGCGCTTTTTGCAGCTCATCACGTTTTCTCGCAAGCTCGTTCTCATCTGTCTTCGCAGGAACGTAGATTGGAGGCGCGATGTCGACGCGTGCGCGTGTAAATGGGAAAGGGACCTGAAATCCGTCCCAACTTCGTTTCGCTGCCCAAAAATGCTTTGGAGTAATCGTAAACGGCAAGATTGGCTGGCCGCTTTTCTTTGCTAGCAACACGGCGCCCATCTTGGCGACGTAACGAGGGCCTTTTGGGCCGTCGATGGTAAGTGCGGTAGGCAAGCCGGCCCGCATCAGACGCGTCATTTCTACGATTGCTCCAACGGCGCCACGAGTACTCGAGCCGCGTGCCGCGCCGTAACCAAATCTTTGAATAAACCTGGCGATGTATTCACCATCAAAACTCTGTGATGTCATTACAACGATGCGGCGCTTCTGCCAGAAGTAAGTGGCGAGAAAGACCCGATTGTGCCAGAAGGTATAAATCGGGACGCGCTCGTTGCGTGTTGCTTCTTCCCAGTTTTTCCAGCCCTCAACTTGCCACCGAACCGTCGCTCCAATCAGTTTAATCAACAGAAAAAATGCGAGGTCGGCAACGCGGATCAGGAGTCTCTTCGTCGACGGATAAGAAGAAAGATCGGAAAACTTATAGGCTCGCGCGACGGTTTCCTCAGCGGCACGCGCACCTTTGAAATTTTGTTCAGCAGAAGCTTGCATTGATGGTAGCTAGATCGAGGAGAAGTATAGCTGAGGAAGTTAGCGGGCGTGCAGGCAGGAATATTTCGCTATTGATTAGCCCAGTCCTTACCGCGTCCATTAATTTCGTCGAGCGCACCTATCCGAATAACGGCGCTATCTTAGCTTTGCGCGCCACTCTTCACCGTGACGGTTAAAGCTATCGAGTACGCGTTGTAGCTCGTTTCGCTTCGCCTCGAGTAAGAGTGTATCGGCGTCGGCCGGAACACTAATCGGTGCACCTATTGAGACAAGAGCGCGCGTAAACGGTAAGGGGATTTGCAAGCGGTCCCATGTCGAAGTTCGCTTAAAGCGTGCTGCTGTAACGTTGAACGGCAGTATGGGGCGACCTGTCTTTTTTGCCAGAAGCAGGGCTCCCATTTTTGCGACGTAGCGCGGCCCTCGCGGCCCGTCGACTGTGAATCCGACTGAAACGCCCGCGCGCACTAGCCGCGCCATCTCGACAAGCGCGCCTACGCCACCCCGTGAGCTCGAACCGCGCACCGCTCCAAAGCCAAAGCGCTGCAAAAAGCGTGCGATGTATTCGCCATCAAAGCTCTGTGAGGTCATGTAGGCGATACCGCGCCGGCGCCAGAAATAGATGGCAAGATAGATGCAGTCGTGCCAGAGCGTATGGATCAAGACAGAGCGCTCTTGTAGGGCCGCCTCGAAATGCTCCCAACCTTCGACCTCGAAGCGCGCAGTGGTACCAACAAGCTTAATGAGCAGGTAGAAGGCAATATCTGCCGCGCGGATCGACAGTCGCTTTTTGAACGAGTAGGCCGAAAGATCGGCGAAAGCGTAGGCGCGCGCGATCGTCTCCCTGGCAGGACGTGCGCCTTTGAACTGTTGTTCAGCAGAAGCTTGCATGGGTGTTAGCTATCGATGAGAAGTATAGCCGAGAAATGGGGCAGACGGCAGGAGCAGGAGGCAGGGGCAGACGGCAGGCAGCAGGAGGCAGGAGCAGGCGGCAGGAGCAGGAGGCAGGCAGCAGGAGGCAGGCGGCAGGAAGAACGATTTTCCATTTGTCATTTATCAGAAATTTATCAGTTGTCATTTTGACATTTCGGACTACGAGCGTTCAGCATTGGAAAATGACCGATTCATAAATGAGAAATGAGAAATGAGAAATGAAAAATCTTATCTTCCTGCCGCCTGCCGCCTGCCGCCTGCTGCCTGCCACCTGCTCCTGCCTACCGATATACGTCCGCCTCGCCCGGTGGTCTTGTCTTCCAGCGTTTATGAATCCATAGCCATTGATCCGGGTAGAGTCGGACCATGCGTTCAACTGCCGCTGCAAAGCGAGCG
>JALYTI010000289.1 GCA_030854375.1 Acidobacteriota bacterium
ATTTCTCCCCTCCCGCGCCTTCCTTTCGGACTTGACGAGCTTGCCAAAGCCCGGAAGTACGAATTCCCCGTTAGTCTTGACTTCACGCGAAGCGAGGTTGTAGAGCTCGTCGAAAAACTCCTTGACCTGCCCACGTTTCATTCCCGTCTTTTCTGCAAAATGGTTGAAGACTTCCGACTGCGTCATGCGCTTTCTGCCTGTCGCGGCTTTGGTCGCCATAGTCTGGTGTGACACCTCCGATGAGACTTAGTTGAAAAGCAATTCAGCCACTCATATATCACACTCAAGCGGCAAAGTCTCGAAAAAATGTCCATTTTTGGCGGTTTTTTCAAAAAAAAGTGGCCTATGAATGAACGGAGATTGATTCTACAATCTGAAATGGTTGAGTCGTGAATTCAAGCGTTGAGGTCGGCTAAAGCAGAATGGTAATAGGACGCTGAGTATTCGAACCTCCGTCACCAATACCAAATGCTGCCGAGGCAAGTCTTTAACTGACTGAACTTAACAAGACTTTTGCAATCCGGCGTTAGCTAGATAGGGCGACCCCTGGGTTTAGTCAACGCCCTTGGATTCGCACTCGTCACCCATCGGAAGGGAAGGTTTCGGCTGCTGTTTGCACACGCCGAGAGCCCCCTGAATCAAAATCGGGCTAATATCATGGTGCTGTGGGGAATCGGGTGAGCACTCAAATGCGTTTATTTCCTGGCACCAAACTGTTTGTTAAAAGGCGAGAAAGCAGGATTCAAGATGAGCATCCCAAACAAAACGTTACTGATAATCTTGTGCATCGTGTGTGATTTGAGTCTAACAGCCAATGCTCAGGTGCCTCGATTGCCTCTCTATGAGGTTGCACAAACTCTGCTGCCGCTCAAAGTGGACGGTAAACTAAACGAGGATGCATGGATGAAAGCTTCAAGCGTCGGCTATTTCGTAAATAATTCGGACGGCTCGAAAAGTTCCTACAAGACCGAGGCCAAAGTTCTTTATGATGAAAACTTCCTGTACTTCGCTTTCCGTTGCGCGGATGACAATATATGGTCAACTCTCAAGCGTCGGGATGAGCACTTGTGGGAAGAGGAGGTCGTCGAGGTTTTCCTACAGGCTGATCCAAATCAACCAAGCTACATCGAATTGGAAGTGAATCCACTCGGCACGATGCTCGACATCTATCTTCTGGGAATAAGGAAACCGCTGCACTATGAAAGTTGGAATAGCGAAAAGTTGCGGTGGGCGGTGCAGGTGCGGGGCACCGTTGACGGAAAGGATGGCGACGATGAGTGGACCTGTGAAATTGCTCTGCCGATGGAAGACATCGTGACGGCGCCTCGCCGTCCGCCGCAGCCCGGAGATCGATGGCGAATGAATTTGTACCGAGCAGAGCACCTGCCAAACGCTGCTCTACTGGCCTGGTCGCCAACCCTCGAAAATGATTTCCATATGCCAAAGCGATTTGGCGAGATTGTTTTCACTGGTCGCTAAAAGTTGAGTAAGCGAATGCATGCTTCGACATTCCATGCCGCCAGTGAGTTGTATGCGCGAAATAAGGAGTTGATTTATGAGAAGTGCTGTAGGGAGTCCGGAAGAAGCTGAGTTCTTGGTCGGGGCGAGAGGATTCGAACCTCCGACCTCTCGGTCCCAAACCGAGCGCACTACCAGGCTGTGCTACGCCCCGAATTTCCGCCTCCGCAATAGGCAGTTGGGCATTCTATGGGGCGGCTAACCAGCGGTCAAGTGAAGTAACCTCTCGTTCTAAGAACTCTCGAGTCAACTCAAGAGCTTTCGCGCGATGGCTGACCACGCTTTTGACATCGGAGGGTAATTCAGCAAACGTCTCATCGTAACCCAGGGGCTTGAACACGGGGTCAAACCCAAATCCATTGGGACCACGTGGTTCGTGAGCAATCATGCCTTCGCATGTGCCCTCAGCAACGTTAAGTACCCGTGCACCGTCGGGAGAATCTACTTCTCCCCGCTTCCATTCAGCAAGAGCCAAACAGCAGACGAAGCGAGCCGTTCTCTTGCGATCAGAATATTGAGACAAGGCTGCGAGCAGTTTTTTTGTTCTCTCGTCATCCGATTCGGAAACACCCCCGAACCGCGCGGAGTAGACGCCTGGCAATCCTCCCAAGGCATCCACCTCCAAGCCTGAATCGTCGGCAAGGGCGCAGACACCCGTTTGTTTCGAATAATTCAACGCTTTGAGAATGGCGTTTTCTCTGTATGTCTTACCGGTCTCCTCAACCGTAGAAACCGTGGGAAAGTCTTCCAGGTAACGCAATGTCACCGGCGAGTGCTTCAACGCGCGTTGAATCTCGCGTATTTTTCCACGATTGCTGGTAGCAATCAGCACTTCGAAATGACGACTGGGAATGATGTTACCCAAAACTATTTCACTTGTGGGTTGTTCGTCGTCGGGCTGGGTTGTTCTGGGACCAGCAATGGAAGAAGCGTGCTGAACTGTCCGAGCGGAGAGCGCGTTGTTCGCTCCAGTCCGCGTTCACCGAGTGTTGTCTCGGTTGCTGAATAAGGTAACGATTCGATCATCTGTTCAATATCAGCTGAACTCAATGGTTTCGCGCCTCCGAGCGCGACGACCGCGGAGATAAAACTTCGAACTCGGTCCGCGTCATTCGTGTAAGTGAGGATGTTTGCAGAGGTCGAGAGTGGAATAAAAAAAGTCATCTTTCGCAGTTTGTCCTCACTCAACATGACGCTAGAAATTGCATTGTCAGCGCATCGTCGAACATCTAGAGGATGTCCTAGCACAACATACTCATGAATGAAGCCTACCGCGATTTCGGCGTCCGAGTCCTCAAGTATCTCCGCGTTTCCGACTCGCACGCTGCGCGCTTTCTTCAAAATCTTGTCACTAACAAGGTCATGAAGTGACGCACTGTCGCGGACACCCGCAATCAGCATAGAGCGCTCACCGTTTTCATCTAGACGCATCGTCAGTATGTCGCCATTGACCGCTGCAAGAAACTTTTCGGGTTCCTCAATTCCGTATGGAAGTAGGGAGGACTTCAAAAGCGATGAAAAAACTATGGCTGACAGCGCATCGATCTGGGATGAAATACCAGTTTTCAGGTTTTGCCATGCTGCGACTGGATCTCCGAACTTGTAGTATGTGACTGAATGAAGATCGACCGGCATTATTCGTTGAACCTGAGGGTTGACCTTGCCGGTACCAAAATAAGGCTTCAGGCGAGCAACGATGGTGGCTTGAAGGGAGATCAAGTAGTGGTCCTCTACGCCCGTCATGTAGGGATTTGAGCTCCAACCGACACTTCCCAACAGTTTGGGCGCACTGGCGGTAATGAGCCGTTCAAATTGCGAATTACCTGCCGCTCTCCCTAGCATCAGCGGTACCCCCACAGAAAGTAAACGTGCGCTGCTCCCAGCCGGAGCGTATCCAAAAGTCATGGACTGGTCTCGAACAAGCTGCGAGCGCGTTCGCTGTAGCTCGGCATCTTGCTGGAGGCTGGGCCGTCGATGAAGAGTGACATCCAAACACTTCTGCACTGCCGCTTCGCTATTCCCAACGATAATGAGGCTGCCGAGAATAGCTGCTACTATTTGGCGACCACCCTCAGGTGCAACCCATTCGATAAACTCAACGCCGTCGATCGTGGTTCGTCGAAGCGTTGGCTCCCCGTAAGTCATTTTCGCAAGGGCCTTGAGAATTTGTTCTGCTGGAGAGCGGATTCGACTTTCCGCCGTGTGCGTTTCGATTATGGCGGCGCCTTCCGGTCTTATTCGAAGCGTGTCTCCCTCTTCGCTTGTACCCAACTGGGTTACGACAATTGCCAGCTGAGCTCTGGCGAGCATCACCGATTGGGCCGGCCCGATTCCAGTCCAAGCAACAAACCGCTGAATCCAATCGCTTCGGCGAGAAGTCTCCTTGTAACCTGAAAGCTTGTCGAGACCCTTCCAAACATCGGTGCCTGCGATTGTTTCTGCTACTTCCAATGGATGGTTTGACTCTAAGTAAATTATCGAATCGGCAGGTGCGTATTGAGACATGTCGACTTGTGTAGGCCTAACCCACAATAACCAAGCGGCGGCAACTGAAAAAGCAAGAAGCGCCCCTACCCCGATGCGTCTTATCCGTGTCATTGCGCCGCATCCTAACCGCAGCGCCTTCAGCGCGCAAGGCTTAGCGTTTTTTAAGGTTTCATCCTGGAAT
>JALYTI010000290.1 GCA_030854375.1 Acidobacteriota bacterium
TGATGTTCCTCCTAATACAGGAACATTAGCCTCGCTAGAATGTGTTCACCATGTCTCCGAACGGGTGTTTAGGATGTCTCCGGTCTATACACCTTCCCAACCCGCAAATTGCCGTACGCCCTGTAAGGTTTCACCCAGCCTCGGTAGCGGATGGTCCGTTGCGTTCATACACACTTGGCCTCAAGTTCGTTTCCAGAACCCACCCGCTACGGCGTGGTGGTACTGACCTCATGGGACCGATCGTTGTGCTCAGGGCAAGCACTCAAGCCGCGTCCGTACCGATTCTTCGCCTTCTTTGCGGTTTAATACTGAGCGTGATAAACCTAAACGCTATTTCTCAATGGGGGAGATTCCAATTCTTCGAGCCATGTCTGATTCTTTCCAGAGCAATCAAAACACAACTGGTCACCGTCCCACGTGGGCTGAGGTTGATCTCAACGCTCTCGCAGCCAACTTCCACATCGTTAAGGATCGTGTTGGCCCTAAGACAACCGTGATGGCCGTCGTGAAAGCAAACGCTTACGGGCACGGTGCGGTCGAGTGTGCGCGGAGACTGGAGAACGAAGCAGCCGATTGGTTTGGAGTGGCGCTGCCTGAAGAGGGAGTCGAACTGCGAACTGCGGGCGTCAGTAAACACATTCTTTGCCTGGCGGGATTCTGGCAGGGGCAGACGAATCTTTGCCTTCAGTACGACCTTGTTCCAGTAGTTTATCGACTGGATCTGATCGAAGCATTTGATCGCGCCGCGCGTGAGCGTGGCGTCGTGTCCGATGTGCACGTAAAAATTGATACCGGCATGGGCCGGCTCGGTGTGCGCTTTGACGAACTGGGCGATTTCATTAGTGCGCTCAAAAAATTCCAAAACATTCGCGTCGATGGGCTGATGACTCACTTCGCCGCTGCTGACGAGCCTTCCTGTGGACCATTAACCAGGGATCAGGTTGGGCGTTTTGAAAATGCTGTGACTGCCTTTAGCGAACACGGTTTCCAGCCTACTTATCGCCACCTTGCGAATTCAGCTGCTATCTTCGCTCAACCTTCGGCATGGGGAAATATGATTCGCCCCGGAGGCGTGCTCTACGGGTTGTGGCGCGACATCCTCGCGCCCTCCGATCGTGACCAAAAATTACAGCCCGTGATGTCACTGCATTCCCGGATCACATTCTTGAAATGGGTGCCGCAGGGAGAGACCGTCGGCTATGGCTGTACATTTGAGGCCTCGCGCAAGACGCTCGTGGCAACAATTCCCGTCGGCTATGATGATGGTTACATGCGGGCGCTATCCAATCGCGGGCATGCGATTATTCGCGGCACCCACGCCACGGTCATCGGGCGTATCTCCATGGACCTCACGCTCGTCGATGTTACGAATGTACCGGACGTACAGCTTGATGACGAGGTAGTGCTCATGGGTCATGAGGCCGGCCTTTCCATAACCGCAGAAGAGCTCGGCAAGACAGCGGGTACACTCTCCTACGAAGTCACTTGCGGTATCGGCGAGCGTGTACCCCGAGTCTACGTGTAACGCGAGGATTACGGCTCTGCCGTCTGATGTGCGGAAAGGCTCTGCCTTTCCGTTCCGTCAAAAATTGATGAGGCTGCGCCTCGAAATTTCGTTGCGCAATAAAATGGAACCCGAAACACTGACCGTACCAATCAACGAGCGCGACACCGTAAGCGCCCTGCTCTATGCCGCACCCAGCAAGCAACGCTCGTCCATGACTGTGATTCTCGGCCATGGCGCCGGCGCCAATCAGCTGAGTCCGTTCATGCGCTTGTTCGCAAACGGTCTTGCGCAACGTGGGTTCGACACAATAACTTTCAACTTTCTTTATATGGAGCAGGGAAGACGGGTACCTGATCCGAAAGAGAGACTCGAATCCTGCTATCGCGCTGTCATCCAAACCGCGCAGCAGCATACGAAGTTGAAAGGGAATCGAATTGTTATTGGAGGAAAATCGATGGGAGGCCGCATCGCTTCACAAGTTGCGGCCGCGGAATCTTCCTTGGAGTGCGCTGACTTGTCAGCGCATTCGAATGCTGCGACTATCGGGATTGCCGCGCACGCAGCCCGCACGGGACACAATCGTATCGCCGCTTTAGTTCTTCTCGGTTATCCCCTGCACCCGCCCGGAAAGCCCGAAAAAATGCGCGACCAGCATCTCAAGGATGTTCGAGCGCCCATGCTGTTTATCCAAGGCTCACGCGATGCTTTCGGAACGCCAGAAGAACTGCGCGCCGTAATCAAGAACCATAAATTGCCCGCGAAGCTCCATATTATCGAAGGCGGCGACCATTCATTCAAAGTTTCCAAAAGCTCCAGCGTGCCGCAACAACGAATCTACGAAGACATAATGGACGAAACCTCACGCTGGCTGCTGACGGCCACCTAGAGCTTATAGACGCGTCAGGCAAGATGGCTGCGGTACTGGCTGCAATTGGCTCTGGTTTGAATCGGAATTCTTCCTGCACCAAAGTCCTTGACGTGGGGAAGAAGTTGAGATATTTATCTGGCTCCTCGCAAAACTGGCTGGTCCTCCGAGCCTGCGCCGACGCAGCATTCTCCCAGCATCAGCCCAACAACTTTGCTACGCCAACTGCCGGCCATTCGTCCGCGACAAACTCGTATTTGTTTGTCCCAGCCGGGCTGCGGAAGCTCAGTTTCGCGTCGCCTTCAGCCGAGGAGAACGATATGCGATTGAGACATATTCTCTTTCTGGTGCCCTTGCTCTTTCTGGCTTCGTGTAATCAATTGTGTGTGCCCGTCCCCAAGTGCGGAGACTTCACCTTTACCGGGAATAAGGTCGACACGCCCGACAATAACGGCCTGGACATGAATCTGCGATTCGACTTTCATCCCGCTTCATGTGGCTCAGGCTGTACGTGTAATCCGGTCTGCTACTTACAGATCGTTCGAACTGTGGACCTGGAAGCTCTCGTTTACATTTACCCGTCCGCAGAGAAACAAGATAGAGCGAACGCTGAAGGTTGGTACATCGACCGCATCGAGGGAAGAATCTGGGGTTATTACGGACGCAACAACGATGGCAGTTTCGCTGGAAATCTAACGCCGGGAAGTGACACTACTCCAACCACCTTATTCGATGGCCCAAGAAGACCCGAAGCAGAGCCCTGGATCCAAATATGGTGGCAAGCAGTAAGCGTCCCAGTGTGTATCCAGGCCGGATCCGGGTGTGAAAATAAATTGCTTGGCTACTATTTCTGGAGTTGGACAGTGAACAACGCCGGAGTAGTCAATGGACCCATTGACGCCGTGGCCTGGAAATCGCTCGACGCCGAGATACCTTCGGCCGTTGCCGGATGGAATGCCCAGGCGCCGGGCTTGGGAAAGAATACATTTCCTGCATTCTCCCCTCTCGCACCCTGAGCGCGCATCTAAGGAGGTACTTCGATGAAGCCGAACAGCATAACAAAATTGTGGGTGGTCTTCGGTGGCAGCATCCTACTTCTTGCGGAGGCCTCCTGCGGCGGGGGCCCGCAGGCTACTCAAAGCCAGTCGAGAACGGAGCCGCCAGCTAGCGTTCAGCCGTTACTCAAGCAAGTTGAAGCGGGACAGGAGAAAAAGCGAGCGTTGGAAGCTGAGTACAAAGCAATGCAGTTACCTGAGTTGGTAAGGAGACTCGAGGCAGATTCCGCCAAGGACGTCGAGCCTTTCAACTCGTTGGCATATCGTGAAGCCATTTCCAGGGGAGCAACCGTAGGTAAAGAGTTATCAACTTCGCTTAAGGCTCCCAACCGAACTTCTTTTTTCACACTTATGGCCGTGCGCAAACTTAACAGGGAAGCGTATGGCTCGGTCGATGCTAAGTTGAAGGCAGCAATCCTCGTCGATGCCTTGCGCGCGTCGAAGCATTTCAATACCTGGGGCCTGCCCCACCTGTACTGGGAAGATTCAGCGAAAGCGATCGTCGAGTTGGGACAAACCGCCGCCGCGCTGCTGAAGAGTTTGTTGCAGGACAAGCGACCGGCGCCCGTCTGGGGTTCGGAAGAAGCGATGGAGTATCAAAAGTACCAATATCGCGTCTGCGATTACGCCTGGGCCCTGCTGATGCAGATTGAAGGGAAGAAAGTAGAAATTCCAACTGACCCGGCCCAACGTGATAGGTTGATTGGCGCGCTAACAAACAGCGGCCCAAAGTAAACGAAGACTTCGTCGGCGAGCTC
>JALYTI010000291.1 GCA_030854375.1 Acidobacteriota bacterium
GCCTTACGATGGTTGGGAGAAGTAAAGCTTAAGAAACGCGCACGCTCAATAGTAAAACACATTGAAAGCAGAGAGCAAAATCAGTGGCCTTTTAAGTTATCGGCGAGCGGGTAGACTCCGGCGAGATAGAAACGATTGTCACATCGCCTCTGCAGCTCTTACCAGCCTCGCCAAACTACATCGCATCCTGATTTCAAGGCACGCTCAAATGTGGAACTGAAAGTGCTAGGGGTTTTGAAATCATGGCCCGACCCCGACGAATACAGCCCTGGTGGCTAACGGATGTGACGGAGACGTGTCCGGCATGCAGTCAGGCGTACGCATATCACACGGAAACTCGTTGCTACGATTGCGACGGACCGCTTTGTCCCATCTGTGTCCAGGTAACCACCAAGCTTGAATTCTCCTGTCCCGATTGCTTTGAGAGCAGCGATTCGGAAAGCGAAGGTGCGGAATAATGGCGGCGCGCGCGATTTGGAAAGGTGAACTGAAAATCGGCTCCGCGAAGATCCCGGTGAAGTTGTACTCGGCTGTGCAGGATCGCACAGTGCGATTTCATATCCTCGATGACAAGCACCTGAAGCGGGTCAAACAACATATGGTGAGTCCTGATAGCGGCGATGAGGTCACTAATGAAGAAATTCAAAAGGGCTACGAACTCGAGCCGGGAAAGTTTGTGATAGTCACGGATGAAGAATTAGAAAGTCTGCAACCTCAGCCGTCACGCGAAATTGAGATTACCGAGTTTGTTCCTCCCGAAGCGATCAGCTCGCAATGGTACGAGAGGCCTTACTACCTCGCGCCTGATGGAGACCAAAAAGCCTACTTCGCGCTCGTGGAGGCTTTGAAAAACCGGAAACGAGAGGGTATTGCCCACTGGGTGATGCGGAACAAAGCCTATGTGGGTGCCTTGCGGGCGGAGGGTGATTATCTAATGTTGGTTACCCTGCGAAATGCCGAGGAGGTAATCTCGGCACGTGATCTTCCAAAGCCGGCCGGGCGCGCGCCAACCCAAAAAGAATTGAACATGGCCAAGCAACTGGTGGGAATGTTGGAGGGCGAGTTCAATGCAGCTGATTATAAGGACGAGTACCGTGAGCGCGTGATGGAATTCATTAAGCAGAAGGCAAAAGGCAAAGCACCAAGACTGCGCGCCGTGAAAACAAAACGCAGGCCTGCTTCACTCGATAGCGTACTGCAGAAGAGTCTGCAGTCATTAAGAAAGGAGAAACGCGCTGCCTAAGCGAGAATCCAGGAAGAAGAGAAGCTACCAGGAGGATGGTGAGCAGGCCGGGTCGCGCCCGTTCTGGTCAGGAACGCTTACATTCGGGCTTGTGAGTGTACCCGTGAATCTTTTTCCTGCGAATAAAAGCAGTCGCGCGCCATTGCGCATGCTGAGCCCGGAGGGGGGACCGCTGGCGCGCAAGTATTACTCGGAGAAAACTGAGAAGGATCTCGACCCGGATGAAATCGTGCGGGGCTACGAGATCGATAAAGGCAAATATGTGGTCGTTACGGATGAAGAATTGGAGCGCCTGGCACCCGAAAAAACTCGCGACATCGACCTGAAAGTCTTCGTGCCGGAAGAATCAATTCCTCCTGTCTATTTTGAGCGCGGCTACTTTTTGACACCCGCACCAGGCTCCGAAAAGGCTTATAAGTTGTTGGCCGAAACCATGGAGAAAACCGGTAAGGCGGGACTGGCTTCCTTTGTGATGCGGGGCAAGGAATATCTAGTGTCGATTTTCGGGGAGCACGGGATTCTGCGGGCCGAGACCATGCGCTTTCCCGACGAGCTTCGTTCACCTGCGGACATCGGGTTGCCAGAAAAAACGAAAGTGCCGGCAGCCACTGTAAAGAAGTTTGAGACGCTAATAAGCAACAAATCAAAAAAGCAGTTGTCAGGTACCAAACTCGAGGATGAGCAAACAGAGCGCCTTCTAAAACTAGTCAAGAAGAAGAGTACGCAACGTAAAAACATTGTCGAGGTTGAGCCTGAAGAGCGCGAGGAAGGGAAAGTGATCGACCTCATGGCTGTGCTGAAGAAGAGTCTTGCCGGTAAGGGCTGATAGCTTTCGTAGCTTACCGTTCGGTTTGGCCCAAAATGGCAAGGGCGAAAGTTTGGATGGTGTTGTTGAAAGGAATCATAGATGGCCTCTCTTTGGAGATTAGGAGGACAGACATGGATGGAACTTGCTAAGCGCGTCTGGTCCGACATTGGCAAGGATGACATCTTCGGCCGTGCAGCCCAGCTGTCCTACTACTTCCTGTTGGCGCTTTTTCCGCTGCTGCTTTTTCTAACATCTGTAATAGGCTTGATAATGGGGTCCGGAACCGGGCTGCGTCATAGTCTGTTTAATTACCTTGGCAAGGTGCTGCCCTCATCCGCTTCAGAACTCGTGAGCACGACGATGTTTGAAGTGAGCAATGCCAGCGGTGGAGGAAAGATATCCTTCGGTATTCTCGCAGCTCTCTGGGCGGCTTCGACCGGCATGGGCGCCATTAGCGAGTCTCTCAACATCGCATATCACGTAAAGGAGACTCGGCCCTGGTGGAAGCAGCGCCTGACCGCGGTGCTGCTCACGGTGGCTCTCGGGGTGCTCATCATCTGGGCTTTGGTCCTGGTGCTCTATGGCGGAAAGATTGCTGATAGCCTCGCGGGCCACTACGGCCTCGGTGAAGCGTTCGTCATCGGGTGGAAGGTCATACAATGGCCCATAGTGCTGGCCTTCTTATTCATTGGCTTCGCTCTGATTTATTACTGGGCTCCCGATCTTAGAGATCAGAATTGGAGATGGGTAACGCCAGGCTCTGTTGTGGCCGTCGTTCTTTGGCTTTTGGTTTCATTCGCTTTTCGTCTCTACCTCCACTACTTCAACTCGTATAGCAAGACATACGGCTCACTGGGAGCTGTCATCATTCTCATGCTCTGGTTCTACCTGACTGGCGCGGCAATCTTAATCGGAGGAGAAGTGAACGCTGATATTGAAGCGGCCGCGGCGCGCGAGGGCGCTTCCAAAGCGAAAGACAAGGGAGAGAAGAGTCCGGATCGCAAGGGCAGGGTGGCCGCAGCCAGGACGTAGATAAACTAACGAGGACTTAGAAAAAACTAAGAAAGAGGAAAACATATGTCAAACGAAAGCAGTTCACACGGCGCGAAGAGAGCTCAAGCCGCTGCCGACGGCGAGCCGACTAAACAAGAGCTTGAACGTCAGATGGAACGGACTCGGGAGTCTTTAGCTGAGACCGTAGGAGAAATCAAAGAAACGGTAGAACACGAATACCAGTCTGTTAGACAAACCGTTTCCGGGGTGCTCGATTACCGAGAGCAATTTCAGAAGGAACCCTTAGTTTGGAGCCTCGGTGCTCTTTCGGCCGGGTTCGCTCTTGGCTATACAGTCGGCTACGCTCACAAGAACACGAAGAAGGGCAAGCAGTCGCAATTGATCGCTTTCGCCGACAGTATGGTTGATGAATTGTCGACGATGGGCCAGGGCCTTGTGCTCCCTGTTCTAAATGAGAAGATCCGAGAATTATTTGGCTTCGATTTCTCCGAGATGCTGGGGGAGATTGGAACAGCAAAGAAGAACAACGGAAGAAAAAGCGCGGTCAAACGCAGGACACCAAAAGCCCCGGCGAAGAAACCGATCCGGAAGAAAAAGTCACGATAGTCGGTAATCCGGAAAATTAATCAAATCAATCATAATTGGAATTGAGTGAGTCACGCGCCTCACCGGACTCAACGTGCTTTAGATCTGTGCAGCTGAATGAAGGCAAACCAGCTATGTAATTTTGCTTACGGCACAGTGTAATTGTTCTTTGCCCAAAAAACCCCACCTTAGCTAACGCTAATAACTCTGCTACTGCGGCCAGCAATACCTCGATTAGCAAAAAAATCAGGCCCGCCTCGATGCCCTTGCTGACGGCACAAGCTTTGCCGACGCGATCCCGACATTACTCGCGCGATGCGTTCGACGCTTGAATGTTAACGACCCCATCCCACGGATTGACACAACTCCAAAGTTAGCCCTGACCCTGGCGACACCGGAACAAGCCGGTAGCGTGATCCGAAAAGGATTCACGAACTTCGGTCCTGTCGAACAAGAGTTTAAAGCTCGCGCCAACCTGATCTCCCGCTTCTACAAATCAACATATTTCGAAAGAAAACGAGCAACCCCC
>JALYTI010000292.1 GCA_030854375.1 Acidobacteriota bacterium
CGCGCCGCTGGCGAACCCCCGACTTGCGGTGGTTGTGATTACGCGCGGTACCGACGCTCATCATCATCTGCCGGCGGCTGTAGCCGGACAGATTTACCGCGACTTGAGTCAACGCTTCGGCACTCCTCGAAATCTTCAGATTGCGTCCACGCCCGATGACGAGGAAAACGATATTGATACCGTGGCGGATGGAGAAACCAGCGATACTCAAGACACCACGAGTGCTGTCGGAAAAATCAATTCACCCCGCGCGACGGTAGTTTTACCCAACCATAAGCTGGTGCCAGACTCGTCACCGAATACGGTCAAACGAGTGATCATGCCCATCCAGCCTCGTAGTCAATTTCAGCAATCTGACACTCAGAAATCGACGCCTGCGAAGTCTTCTTTTAACGCGCCGATCCAGTCGGAAGTTAGACCGCGGAGGACCCAGCAATTACAGCCTTAAATACAAGGTAGTTGCAATCCCAGGAAAACCAATCTGCGCCGGAGACTCGTAAACTAGACGAGACCGGCGCAGATGCTTTTTAAGGGAAAGTTTTCTTTAACTCGGGGTACTTATGGCCTTGACAGGCCTGTCAAAGTTGCAGGAATATTGCGGGCGTTCCGTTTGGCTTTAATTGATTCCAAACTCTGCGGCAGCCGTCATGGGCACCGCAATCGGCAACTGGTCTTTGTAAATCCGCATCTTAGTTGGTCGCCCATATGGCGATGCCGGGACGATGTTACGCCAAACGTGGCCCCCGCGAGATCGATGTAAGAAGGAACTGGGAGGTTCTGACGACTAATGAAAAAAATTATTTGGGTCTTAGCAATTTATGCGAGCCTCGGCTTAATAGCCGCACCTGGGTTCGCGAATGTTAATAAACTGACAGCGGAAACGCCGGCAGCCACCCAGGACCAGTGTACCGACGAAAGCAAAGGCGCCTGGTATGCTGACTTCACCAAGTTCCGCACTCAAGACCCGACTAAAGCCTACGAAGCAGCCAAAAAATATTTGGCGGCGTGTCCGCAGGAAGAAGGTCAAATTCCAACCTATCTTAAGAAGTGGGTTTCCGCTTACGATAAGGAAGCACGTAAGTTGAAGGTTCAGCCGTTGCTATATGAGAAGAAGTACGGCGAAGCATTTACCCTCGGCAAAGAGATTTTAGTCGATGAGCCTGAAAACCTGAGAGTACTGATCGACCTCGGATATAGCGGTTATCCTGCGATGGTAGCCAAGAACGAGAGCTTCACCGCCGACTCACTGAATTATGCGCGAAAGGCGATTCAACTAATTGAATCCGGGAAAGCGCCGGAGAGTTGGGCCCCGTACAAAGGTAAGGAAGACACACTGGCGTACCTGAATAATGCCATTGGTCACCTCACCCTCAAGAGTAATTCGGCTGAGGCGCTAACCTACTTAATTAAGGCAGCTCAGTTTGATACCGAACTAAAAAAGGATCCGTTCACCTATTACTTCATAGCTGCAGCGTATGAATCTGGGCCTTATACGAAACTATCGGCTGATTACAAGACGAAGTTTGAAGGCAAAGATAAATCGCCGGAAAGCGAACTGGCGCTAGCGAATATTCAACAGGTTATCGATCGGCTGATCGATGCTTATGCCCGGGCAGTCGCAGTGGCGGGCACCGACCCCAAGTTCCAGGTTAACAAAAAAGAATGGTTGGACACTCTAACCACCTGGTACAAATACCGCCACAATTCGTCGGATGCGGGGCTGAACGAGATGATCGCATCAGTGCTGTCCAAACCGCTGCCTCCGGAACCGACTGCACTCACGACGCTTCCAGCATCGGCAACGACAACAACAACGACTCCTGTATCGGGAAACATAAACTCATCGAGTTCAACATCGACCAGCACGACGGTTCCTCCGGCCACCAGTAAAACGATCGTGCCTCCCACGTCGTCCACGCTGGTAACTACCCCAAAGGTGTCTACAACCGCCGCTGCAACTACGACTAAACCGGCCACGACAACTAGCGCGAAGGCCACCACGAAACCGAAGACTCGAAACAATCATCGACGACACTGAGCGAACCCCTAGGCCCCTTCATTCAATTGCCGGAAGCTTTGTCGCTAATTCGACGACGCTTCCGGCTTTATTACATCGCGACATATCTTGAAGACACAGGCGATCACACTTCCGGACTTCGATTTACTGGAAACGACTCTCGCTTACAAGTTTCAGAACCGTGCCCTGCTGGAACGTGCTATTACGCATCGGTCCTGGGCCCACGAACAGGTGGCTCCAGGAGCGGAAGATCAAGCGCGCCGACTCCATAACGAAGCCCTCGAATTTCTGGGCGATTCAGTGCTGGGCTTAGTTGTTGCTGACTATCTCTGTAAAGCTTACCCTGCCGGTACTGAGGGCGAGCTTTCCCGAATGAAGCACCGGCTGGTCAGTGCCCCAACCCTGGCGGCGGCGTCAGTTAGATTAAAGCTCGGCGATTTTCTGCGGTTCGGGCGTGGCGAAGAGAAGAGTGGGGGCAGGCGTAAAGGGGCATTGCTTGCCGACGTATTGGAGGCGCTGGCTGGAGCTATCTTTATCGATGGCGGATTGTCGGCAGCTGCAGACTTTGTTCAGCATGCCCTCGGCGAAGAGCTACGCAAGGTTACGCCAAGCGCGGCCGCGGAAGCCGATTACAAGACAATGCTTCAGGAGAAACTTCAAGCCGAGCGTAGGCCTGCGCCGCGATATTCCGTCGTCGAAGCATTGGGGCCCCCGCACCGGCGCACTTTTCATGTTGAAGTGAGCTGGGATGGCGGCAGCGTGCGGGCACAGGGGCGCTCAATCAAAACAGCAGAAGCAGCTGCGGCCAAAGAGGCATTGGCGTTTATGCGGAAAGAGCCGAAGGAAGCGTGAATTCAAACAAGAGTTCAATGCCCTGCGATCGACGCTCCATGTTTCTCAACGGCCAACTTGACCGCGGCAACTAAGGTATTTAGGATGACTTTGAGATGACGAACAATCCTTCCAGCAGGCCCGTTTCAGTTCCCGAATCCGAAAAGAAAACGGAATCGAAGCCATTTTCTTTTTCACGAATTTTTAGTCGCAACGGCCACGGCCACCCAACAGAGCAGGAAACGAAACCAAAAGGTCCGCCTAAGTCTGTTTGGCGCGAGTATTTTGAGTCGGCTGTGGTCACCGTGATCATGGCGCTGTTTGGCATGACGTTCGTCGTGCAGGCAGTTAAGGTGCCGACGGGATCGATGCAGAATACGATCACTATTGGGGATCATCTTTTAGTTAACAAATTTATTTTTGCGCCCGGCGAAACGATGCCGCTTCTTCCCCAACGCGATATCAAACGCGGCGACATCATAGTTTTCAAGTACCCAGGCAATCGCTATGATCCGCGCCGTGACGACCGGCCGGACAACAAGCCAATCACCACCAACTACGTCAAACGAGTTATTGGGCTACCGGGCGATCACATCCGGATGGAAGGCAGAAATGTGATCGTTAACGACCAGCCACTTCCCGAGCACCAAATCGAAGCTATTGATAATAACGATAAGGCGCCGCTCAGAATAATTAAGACCCCACCCCGTAAGCCGGGCGACCTATATGATGTCTATTACAATCCTGATTTCGTCGCAGAAGACTATCCGATTTTTAGACTCGAAGGTGATGGGCGCGAAATCGTAATTCCGAAAGAAAAGTATTTCGTAATGGGTGACAATCGTAACAACAGTGAAGACAGCCGTTACTGGGGATATGTCCCGCGCGACCTGGTCATTGGGCGCGCGATGTTTGTCTACTGGTCTTACGATGAGAGCGCTCAACAGAGTACTGCCGCCTTCCCAGTCAATGCCATTGTGGATTTCCTGAATAACACTCGCTGGAGCCGGACAGGCACAATGGTAAAGTAATTCAGACGCCTTCAGAACACCGCAAGCAATTCGGTTGCTATCCAGCCTCCCCGGTGTCAGCTCAACCGCGGCGCTCGGACCATTTTCCTCATTCCGTTCTTGTCTTGTAACGTCTGGCACACTAGCGGAGCCGCGGTCTTAGGACCGCCGTTCTTACGCAAGCGACGGCCTTTGGGCTAAGGTCAAGTTGGGACGCTACGAAGCAATGCATGGCTCGTATTGTGTCCGGCGATGACGTGTTAGAATCCGTCCCTTCATTAGATTAGGGCCGCGAAAACATGAAAAA
>JALYTI010000293.1 GCA_030854375.1 Acidobacteriota bacterium
TGAGGACCGCGCTCTCGAGGCGGGCGCCGACGCTTTCATTGTGAAGCCGGTGGATGAAGAGCATTTGATCGAAACAGTATCCAAACTTCTTGAGCTTCGCGGCGAACGAGCAGGAGGTTGAACTTGACTATGGAGCGTCTCAAAACAGGAAATCCGGAACTGGACGAGGTTTTGTACGGTGGGTTCCCGGCCAACACGATCAACGTGGTCATGGGCGCTCCAGGTACGGGAAAAACAATACTTGCCGAGCAGTTGGTATTTGCCAACGCCACCGCGGACTCACCCGCGCTTTACCTGACGACTCTGTCTGAGCCGTTGGAAAAATTTATCAAACACGGACAAAACTACGGATTTTTTGATCCGGCCAAAGTGGGTGAGACAGTCTTCTACGAAGATCTGGCGATCATGGTTAGGGAACGCGGAATCGGCGCCCTGGCGGAAATAGTCACTGAGATGCTGGTGCAACGGAAGCCCCGGCTAGTGGTCATTGACTCATTCAAGGCCCTGAACGAACTCATCGATACTCCGCATGAACGCCGCACCATATTGTTTGATCTGGCAAGTGTGTTGACTGCCTACAAGTGCACAACGTTCCTGATAGGCGAATACTCGGAGAAGATGATGACCGATCTTCCCGAGTTTGCCATCGCTGACGCAATCTTATTGTTGCTTAAACAGGCCACCGGTGTTCGAGAGCAGCGGTTTTTGAAGGTAGAAAAATTGCGCGGGTCGGGCTCGAGTCCAGGTATGCATGCTTTCAATATTTCGCGAAACGGCATTGTGATATTTCCCAGGTTGCTTACGCCGCCGGCGTCACCGCTCTATACCGCCAACGTCGAACGCGTTAATACGGGAATACGCGGTCTTGACGACATGATCGAAAATGGGTTCTGGCGTGGAAGCACCACGCTCGTGGCCGGTCCAACGGGATCGGGCAAGACCATAATTGGTCTCCACTTCATTCGTGAAGGCGTGCTCAACGATGAGCCTGGAGTCTATGTTGGTTTTCAGGAGAACCCTGTTCAGTTAACGCGTGTAATGCGGCAATTCGATTGGAAGCCGGAGGCGATGTTTGAGAATGGCAGTTTCGAACTCATGTATCGCTCTCCGGTTGAAATGCAGCTCGACAGCGTGGCTACAGAGCTGATTACCAAGGTCCGTGAAGGCCGGGTCAAGCGAGTGGTTATCGATGCCATTGGGGATTTGAAAAAAAGTAGCGCGGATTTACAGCGGTTTTCAGACTTTATGTATAGTTTGACACAGTGGTTTGCCACAGAGAACGTCACCTGCTTGCTGCTGTATGAGCTTCACAATCTGTTTGAGGCGCCGCGGATCAGCGACGAAGAGATTTCTAATATGAGCGACAATATCGTGCTCCTGCATTTTTCTGAAGGAGCAGAAATGGAGCGCATGATTCGAATTATCAAAACCAGAGGCAGCGCTCACGATCACCGGCTGCATACATTTGAGATCTCTCGCAAGGGGGCAAGGGTTACGAAGTCCTGATAAACCAGATCGGAATTGAATGGAACCATGGGTAAGAACGAAAATACTGTAAAGAGCTCCTTCGATCGCCTCGCGGCTATCAACCGGTCCATCACAACCTCGCTGAATTTCAGCGAGGCCTTGCGGCTGATCGTAGTTAACGCCGCAGAGTTGTTTTCAGCCGACACCAGCCTTCTTCTTTTGGCTGAAGATGACGGAGTACTTCGCGTCAGGGCGGCTCATGGTTTGGACAACGACGGCATTCCGGGTTTCTCGGGACCGATGGAGGAATCCGTAATCAGGAATTTATCCCGCCATCTCAAGATCGCTCCACCGAAAGAATTGGTAACTGTCCCAATCGTAGCGGATGGCTCTCTCAATGGATTTCTGGCCATTGTTCGCGACTCCCAACTGACGTCTGAAGAGCATTGGCAACTATCGGCGCTCGCCGATCAGGCAGCAATCGCTCTCAACAACGCCCGCCTGCACGAATTTCAAACCGGCGAAGCTATGCGTCAGCGCGATGAGACTCTGGCGGCCCTACGCGGGTCTCATCGGAAGATTAACGCCATACTCGAGAGCATTACTGATTTGTATTATCAACTCGATAGCGAGTGGCGGTTTGTCGATGTCAACAAACGCGTGGAGGAATTATTTGGTAAGAGCTTTGAGGAGTTGGTTGGCAAGGTAATCTGGGAGGTTTATCCGCGAGCGGTTGATTCCGATTTATATCCTCAGTTTCATAAAGCTGTTGAGCAAAGAATTCCTGTCCATTTTGAGCTCGCATCTAAAATAGTGGACGGCGTTTGGTTCGAGGCTCATGCCTATCCCACCAAAACAAGCCTTTCAGTTTATTTACGAGACATCACGGAACGGAAACGGTCCGATCAGGAAATCGCGTTTCAGGCCCACCTGCTGAGCGCGGTGGAGCAGGCAGTAATTGCCACGGATCTCGAGGGAACGATCGTTTACTGGAATTCATTTGCGGAATTGCTTTACGGCTGGTCCGCTACCGAAGCGGTGGGATCCAACATTTTAGAAGTCACTCCGGCTGACACACAACGCGAACAAGCCCAGGAGATTCTTTCACGTTTGAAACAAGGCCGGAGTTGGTCAGGCGAGTTTCTGGTGCGCAGAAAAGATGGGCATGTTTTCCCGGTGATGATCACAGATTCACCGATATTCGATGCGCAAGGAAAACTTATCGGGGTGGTTGGTGTTTCAGTGGACATTACCGAGCGGAGGCGCGCTGAAGAGGAACGCGAGCGACTTCATGCAAGCGAACGTGAGGCGCGCGCGGAAGCGGAAAAGGCAAACCGCTTGAAGGACGAGTTCCTGGCGACTCTTTCCCACGAGCTGCGCAATCCGCTAAATGTGATCCTTGGCTATGCCGAGGTTTTATTGCGGAGTGAAGAAGCCCGGGCGTCGCAGTTTGTAAGAAAAGCGGCGGAAATTCTGAAACGCAATGCCCTGGCCCAGTCGCGACTTGTGCGCGACCTGCTCGATCTTTCGCGGTTGCACATCGGCAAACTCTCGCTCAACCGTGAAGTGGTTTCGCTGATGACGATAATTAACAACGCAGTGGAGACGGTGGGCGGTGACGTCGCGGCAAAACAGATCGAGCTGAAAGTTGAAGCGGGCGAAGATGTGATTTTTGTGAATGCTGATCCCTTGCGGCTGGAACAGATAATTTGGAATCTGCTTAACAACGCCGTGAAGTTCACGCCTGCCGGAGGAGCGATCACGATTCGTGTCCGCGCTGACAACGACCGGGCCGTCTTGAGCGTCGAGGATACGGGACAGGGCATTGAACCGGAATTCCTGCCTCATGTTTTCGAGATGTTCAGACAAGCAGATGCCAGCAGCAGCCGTCCTCACGGTGGGATGGGCATCGGATTGGCACTGGTGCGACAGTTGATTGACTTGCATGGTGGAACGATTGCGGTGGATTCGGTCGTGGGCCAGGGTGCAAAGTTTACCATCCAGCTTCCAGTGAGCACCGAGACAGAAAAATCTTTGCGAGTTTCCGGGCCGCTCCAGGCTGCAGTTCTAAATCAGATGCGCATACTCGTCGTTGACGATTCCGCCGATACTGTTGATATGTTGCGGCGGCTGTTTGAAATGGATGGGGCATCTGTCGATACCGCGCGCAGCGGACTTGAAGCTTTGGATATCGCCCGGGGCAAGGACTTCGATGTTGTTCTCTCAGACATCTCAATGCCCGGTATGGATGGCTTTGAATTCGTCGGTCGATTGCGTCAGATAGCAAACCAAAAAGATGTGCCGGTAATAGCACTCACAGGATTTGGTCGTACTGAGGATGTGGATCGCGCGACCGGGGAAGGTTTCCTGTCGCACGTCACCAAACCGATTGACGTAAACAGCCTGGTAGAGATTCTTCGCAAGCTGCCGCTGAGAAACCGTCAAATCGCTGCGAACGCGCAGACCTAAGACCAAAAGATCAACTCACCACATAATCCTGACAACTCTAAACTGCCGTAGCCCTTGAAACCAGTGCGGCTGTTTTGAACTTCACATCCAGTGGTTCCAGCGCTGTGATGACAAACAAATCCTCGCCTCTTGTGTCTGCGGAGGTGAGTGGCTGCTTCCAATGGCTGAAGCTGATGCCTAACTGCTCTATGACTTGAATCTCCATTTCGTATGCCTGGAAG
>JALYTI010000294.1 GCA_030854375.1 Acidobacteriota bacterium
GCCCCAAGGGGCATCTGCGCCTTGCAGCATGTCCATCACGCTTGTGAAAGCGGAGTAGGACGAAAGCGGAAACCAATCGCGCAACGGTTGTAGTTGTCCGCCGAGTTGATCATTTAAATCGTGAGTCATACCGGCCAGCGTATATCGCTGCTTTATGCGCAAAGCGTCGGAGACGTCTTCGTCACGCCCGGTAAATGAAACTGGCTGGAACGCGATCGTCTGGACCTTGTCGATATTCTTCGCCGCAAACTCGACAATCTGTCCGATGCCATCGTTGTTGATTGTATTGACGATAGTCGTAACCAGAGTGACTTTAATGCCGACGCTGGAGAGGTTTTCAATCGCCCTCAGCTTCACATCAAACAAATTGCCCACACCTCGGTGCTTGTTTTTTTCTTCACTGACGCCGTCAAACTGAAGATATACACCATGCTGGCCGGCGGCCTTTGCGGCTTTGCAGAATTCAATGTCTTCTGCGAAGCGAATGCCGTTTGTGGCAGCAAGGATTCTGTAGAAACCAATCTTCTTCGCGTAAGCTACGGCTTCGAGATAGTAAGGCGAGAGGGTTGGCTCGCCACCGGAAAAGAGAATGATGACCTGGCGCTTTGGCTTGAACGAAACGGCGCGATCGAGAATCGCTTTTGTGTCTTCAAATGTGGGCTCGTGAACATAACCAACCTGGTTTGCATCCATGAAGCAGGGATTGCACATCATGTTGCAGCGATTGGTAAGGTCCACTGTCAAAACAGCGCCACGGCCAAACTTAATATTAGAAGTTCCATGATGATGGACCGAAGCATCTTCGGCGACGCGGAAATCTCTACCGAAGAAGAGCGATTCGATTCGCTCGAGGAAAGCCGGGTCCGTAGCCATCACATCGACGAACTCACCGTGTTTCGGACAGGTCTTGCGCATGACGACCTGGCCATTCTCTTCAAGAATCTGCGCCTTGATCTCGCCCGGGTGTTCATACATCAAAGTCTCGAGAGGTGTCTCGCCGGAAATTACCGCGTTGCGAACTTCTTTCACGCAGGTCGGACAAAGGCTGTCGGTCTCTCTGGGAAAGCCAAGCGGAGGCGCGCTTCTTTCATACGACTTCAGCAGTGGACCCGGGGCCCAGGTCGGACGGATGGCTTCTCCTTCAGGCAGTCGCTTGTTGACTGACTGAAAAGCCTTCCAGGCGAAGCCCGAAAGGTTTGAAAGCAATCTGGAGCTCTTTACTCCAGCAAGCTTCCCCTTTTCTGATTCGCCTCGGCGAAATTGATCAGTGAACAATTAAACTTTCTCCTAACGGGCGAGTGCTTTTCCGGTCGCCTTTGTGTGATAGCAAAGTATTCGGAAAGGGCTTGTTTCGCAGAATATAAGTTCTGCAACTTCCAACCGCGTCATGATAGTTGGTCTGCTATGGCATGGCAAGCTTAAAGGGTCCATTTAATGAATTTAAATGGACCCTCCGACGATTGAACTGCGCAGAAAACTCTATAAGGACCATCAAAGCTGCGGGGAGTTGGATACCGTGAAATTGTCCCACCGGTTTGTAAGCCCCAAGCCCGGTCCATTGTTATATAGCCCGGCACCGGTACTTCCAGATAGAACTGTGTTGAAAGTCGAGTAAAGCTGTGCGCCATCGGCATACACGCGAATAGCACCTTCGGCCGTGGTAATCACTTGAAGCGTGGTCCACGCTGCCGGCATAGATACTCCAGTAGCAAGATCCGTTCGTAGTCCAGCCGTGAAATAACCCACAGTCAATGTCTGAGGCTGCAATGGATCAGGGTTGTCGCTCGAATAAGCAAAAAAGTAATTGTTGGAGTCGGAAACTCGAAAACTGATTCCGGTGTTGTGACCTGTTCCGTAAGTACCGGGATGCCGATCGACCGCGATGTTCAAATTAGCAACGCCCGTCGCGGCGTGTGTCCATGTGATGGAGGTGGCGTTGGCCAACAGCACAGCGCGCCCATTAAGAATTCCAAATGGTTGTGGGCTGGACGGGTCTTCATTCGTTGTCCATAGCTGCGGTCCAGAGGTTCCTCCTTCAGTCGATCCAAGACCACCGACTCCTGCCAGTGCATAGGTAGAGTTGCGACGAGAAAAGGAATCGAACAAAAGTGCGCCGCTTGGCACGGCGGCCGGATTGTCGACAGGAGCAGAAGCTGGCCCCGGATTGCTGGGATTAGAAAAATTGGGCGCGCTCGGATCGATAACGAATTTCGGCAGAGGACAACCGGGACAGGCGGCGAGGACGCCGTTTGCTGTGCCGCGAACTAACCCTGGATGCTGCCTTCCGCCAAGGCCAAACGAAAGGTCCGCAATAGAATCAGAGGGGCGGAAATAGTTGCTAAGAAGATTACCGTCAACCCTGAATACCGTTTGTGGCCTGAAAGTAGCGAAGACCGAATTAACTGCCGCTGTTCCACTTCCCTCCCGCGGGTTCTGACCTTCATAACCGCGCACTTGCGCGATCCTGCCAATGAAATTGTTGTGGTCAGAGCCACCGATTAATAGTCTGCCTCCACCCCCGCCATAGCCGGGCGAAATGCGCGGCCCCCTAAATTCTTTTGTACCTACGGGCACGCCATTGAAATAAGTAACAACGTTTTCTCCGTCCCAGCCAACTGAGAAATGGCCCCATTCGTATGGAGCTGGTCCCTCATCGCTGGGAAAATAAGTAAGAGCTCCATCCCAGATATCGCCAAATAGCGCGTAACGACCTGGCTCGCTGGCGCCGTAGAACCCGAAGCCGAATAATATGGCATGAGCGCCACCATAGCCGTCCGAGATCAGGTACGTCGCGCCCGCGTTTTCTCCCGGCATCGCCCAGAACTCCCAGAAGAAATGCCCTTGAGGTCCCTCGTTCCAGAAAAAGTTTGGATCATCTCCAATCCACATACTGTAATCAACAGTCTTGGGACCACCGTCAAATTCAAGGACGTAGGAAGAATCTACCGTTGGATTGATCGCTACCTGGAAATCCGCAACGCGTGTACTCGAAACGTTAGCGAGCGATACCGTAGAGGGGCTGAAGGTATAGCGGCCTTGTTCCGTCGAAGGCGTTATCGTGTAGTTTCCAGCTGCCGACACATTGAAAGAGTATGTGCCGTCCTGGTTCGTCAAACTATTACTGGTTTGTCTTCCGCTCAAATTAACCGTTATGCCAAAAAGGCCATGGCCGAGACTATCGACTATTCGCCCGCGAATGGTGTATGGCGGTGCAGGCGTCGGCTGCGATCCGGAATCATCCGGCGGCCCGCCACCGAGGTGTCCAATGGCGATGCGAACACGATTGCTCGGCTGTCCATTATTCACGATTCGAACCAGTACGTCGCCAGCTTCCGTCATCTGATCATTCAACCTGAGGGTCAAACCGCTCATCCATTCCTGGCCTCTTACCGGTCGAGCAGACTCCACCTTCAGCTCATAATGGCGGTGCATCACGTCTTCAGCGTCTGCCGTCAGACCGAACAACTCGCCGCCGGAAGGCAGTGCGATGTTTAGTGCGAAAACCATAATGCGCGTGCGTCCGTCGGGATCCCAGGAAATTAGGGAACTCACGGGAAAAGGCTGCGGGGTAAGGGACATCGTCTCAAGCGCGATCGCCCGGGTAGAAGTAGGCTCGCTAATAAGTGTGGGCGGCAGCGTTTGCGATTTGACACGCGTGACAAAAGCCAACGTCAAAAGAGAACACAGAACCAAGCAACTGATATTTCGTCGCATAAGTGACCATGAGCTGCGTGACAAGACCCGTTTAATTTCACAGGCTGTACGGAGCAGACCGATTAAAGTCGTATCGACTGCGGATGAGTTAAGATTGGGGTAAGATTGAAATGTTCCGACCAGGCGTGAGTTGTGGGGCGTCTCAAATGTGAATGAGACTTCTGCTAGATTACCACACGGAGAGTTGGCATCGGAGAATCTTTGTTAGGATCCCCCAAACTTCATGGTCGGATAGGGAGCCACGAAGCTCGGAAGTAACTGCGTGAGCGAGTGTTATGGATGATACGGGAAAAGGAAAAACGGTTGAGGAGCTGGCCGCGTTTTTGGGACACCCGTTCGTTGGTAACGGTCGAGTGGTAATTGAGCGAGTAGCAAGTTTCGAGTCGGCGGAATCCGGCGCGGTGGCTTTCGTTGACAGTCAGAAGTCCCTGGAGAAAGCG
>JALYTI010000295.1:0-3396 GCA_030854375.1 Acidobacteriota bacterium
GGTTGGTTGAGGATCAACGCTTCGTAGATCATCGGCCCGACGTGCTGACGTGGGTGAGCGAACCGCTCAAAGATGACGTCGTCGTTTCGGGCCGAGTAATAGCTAACCTCTTCGCCTCGACCACGGGCACAGACAGCGACTGGATCGTGAAGTTCATCGATGTCTATCCGGAGAATTACGCTCCCGACCCGAAAATGGGTGGTTATGAATTGATGATTGCGGACGATGTATTCCGGGGGCGCTACGTCAACGGTTTTGAAAAGCCCCAACCCCTCGCACCGAATGCGGTGAACCACTACGAGATCGGTTTTCCTGCCAACGATCACGCCTTCCTGAAGGGACACCGGATCATGGTGCAAGTGCAAAGCACCTGGTTCCCACTGATTGATCGCAATCCTCAGAAATTCGTCCCAAATATTTTCAATGCGAAAGAGTCGGACTTTCAGCAGGCAAGTCAACGAGTATTCCGCTCAGGCCAGTATGCGTCATATATCGCCGTGCCAGTGGTGGAATCGGGGAGATAATGATGATTGTACAGCTTCGGTTGATGGCTTGTGACTGTCTTGCAACTGAGGAACCAAGCATGAACAAATTCAAACAACGGACTCAGAACCGCCTTCTGCTACGTGGATGGTTGTTGGTCGCCATCGGTGTGGCTGCGATAGCTCTGACTGCTTCCAGAGTCACGATCGCCCAAACCGTCAACATTGATCGCGTGGTAGCAGAGCTCGAACCTGAAATTCAGCGTGCCTTGATCGATGGAAAAATCCCCGCAGCTTCAATCGCGCTGATTGCTGGCGATCGAGTGATCTGGACTGGCGCATATGGCTACTCGAACCTATGGGCGCGCACTCCCGCAACGTCGAGCACAGTCTATCTGATCGGCTCGACCTTCAAAACGATGTCCACCATCGCGTTGCTACAGCAAATGGAGCAGGGCAAATTCAAACTTGATGATCGCGTCAATGATTACCTAACCGACTTCAAGATTCAGAATGAAGACCCGCAACACCCCGTCACCTTTCGCCACCTGCTGACTCATACATCAGGTTTGCCTGCCGGAGAGTTTGGCCCCGTTCCCGTCTGGAGCGACGCCGCGCCGCCACCACTCGAAGAGTATCTTCGCAAATCGCTGAAGCTCGCCAAGCCGCCATTGACTTCCGCCGCCTACTCGAATCTGGCTTACACATTGATTGCTTATCTCGTACAAAAATTTTCGGGGACACCTTACAAGCAATACATTCAAGAGCACATCTTCACGCCGATTGAGATGAATCTTGCGTTTGACCCAAGACCGGATATGGATGAACGGTTGTCAGTTCCTTATGTAGTGGATGAAAAGACGGGAGCACAATCGGCAACCGTGCGACTCAAAGCTGCGGTCTGGCCTGCGGGCGTTGTCTATGGAACTGTCGGGGACGAAGCCAACTGGTTGATTACAAACCTCAACGGGGGAGTTTTCAAAGGGAAACGGATCATCAGCGAGCAAACACTGGAGCAGATGTTCACGCGCCAATACGACCAATTTAAGGGAGGGATTGAAGGCATTTGGGGAAATGAAACCGCTGGGTTCGGGCTAACCTGGTGGACCGAGGTGCGCAACGGTGACCGCTACTTCGCGCATAGCGGCAGTGTACCAGGCTATACGGCATTCCTACTTGGCAATCGTGATCGCAAGCTCGGCTTCGCCATCCTGACCAACGGCAATCACGCGCATCCACATCTCTTCAAGTTGGCCGACCGTGCGATAGATCTGATGAAAAAATATTCAGGTGCTACGACCGGCGTCGCTTCAGCCACCACTTCTGGAGACAAATAAGTGATTAATAATCTTAGACGAAGCTTTACCGGAATTCTTATCTTTCTGCTTCTATTTGGGGCTTCCGCAACACCGATCGGAGCACAAACAGACATACCCACGTATGACCTCGTGATCCGCAACGGTCGCGTATTGGACGGTGCCGGCAATCCGTGGATCGCGGCGGATGTCGCTATCAAGGATGGCCGATTTGTCCGCATCGGTAAGATCGATGGCAAAGGAACCCGCGAGATCGATGCAACGGGTAGATACGTATCGCCGGGGTGGATCGATATGCTGGATCAATCTGGCGGCGTTTTGCCTAAAAACGGGCTGGCTGAAAACAAACTGCAGATGGGCGTGACGACCGGTATTGCCGGCGAGGGAGGTACACCCGTTCCTGCCGAGCAACTCGCCGACTATTTCGCCTCCCTGGAGAAAAGCGGAATCAGTCTGAACTTCGGCACATCTTTTAGCGAAACTCAGGCCCGCGTCGCTGTCTTGGGCGAGGAAGCGCGCGAACCGACGCCTGAGGAGCTTGCAAAGATGCGTTCGATAGTAGAGACGGCGATGAAGGCCGGAGCGTTGGGAATAACGACTGCGCTCATCTATCCGCCGGCGAGTTATTCGAAGACCGCTGAGCTGGTCGAAATGGCGAAGGTCGCAGGACGCTACGGCGGCATCTACTCCAGCCACGTCCGCGGCGAAGGCAAGGAACTGATCGAATCGATCGACGAAGCAATAACCATAGGCGAAAAAGGCGGATTGCCGGTCGAGATCTTTCATCTTAAGGCAGCTTATCAGCCCGGTTGGGGAACGCTGATGCGTCAAGCGGGGAAAACGATCGAAGCTGCGCGAAGCCGCGGCGTTGACGTAGCCGCAGATATGTATCTCTATACCGCAGGCGGCACATCACTATCCGCCGTAATTCCCTCTTGGGCATCCGAGGGCGGAAACGCAAACCTTATGGGGCGGCTCAAAGATCCCGCAACCCGCGCCCGTCTGAAGAATGAGGTGAAAGCAGGCTCGCCCGGCTGGTGGAACATAGTTGAGGCGGCCGGCGGCTGGGACAATATCGTCGTCGTCTCTACGGGAAACGAGGACAATAAACGATTTGAGAACAAGAGCGTGGCGCAGATCGCAAAGGAGTGGAACAAAGATCCGGCGGACGCTGCTTTTGATCTGGTCTTGCAGGCCAACGGCCGGGCTGGCGCTCTCTATTACTTAATGGGCGAACCGGACATCGAAACGGCCCTCACATTCCCATGGACAAGTCTCGGCAGCGATTCCGACGCCTCGATGACCACCGTTGATCCTAATATTGTAGGCATGGGCCACCCGCGCGGTTACGGTAATTTCCCGCGTTTGATTTCGGAATACGTGCGTGAGAAGAAGGTGCTGACCCTTCCCGATGCGATTCGCAAGATGACCTCATGGCCGGCGACTCGAATGCGCCTCGCTTCGCGCGGATTGATCAAAGAGGGATGCTGGGCAGACGTCGTAATTTTCGATTACAACAAGATCAAAGATGAGGCCAGCTATGAGCATCCGTTCCGCCCGCCGACAGGAATCGATTACGTGCTTGTGAATGGCCAGGT
>JALYTI010000295.1:3406-4154 GCA_030854375.1 Acidobacteriota bacterium
CTGGAAAGGTGATCTATGGGGCCGGTCGCCAGGCTCAGTAAGCGGTTAAGTTTGGTCTTCTAATTACACGTAAGTTTATTAGCTAAATTTTTTAGAATTCTGTTTTCTGGTGCAATGACCACGAATGCCGAAGCATCTGGAAGCGCAAAATATAGTTGTTCGCGACATTGACGGATCGGCTCAGATGCGGGCCGTTGAGGAACTCCAAAAGCAAGTGTGGGGGATACCCGATCTCGATGTCGTGCCGCTTACGCAGCTTGTCGCGGCCAAGGCGGCGGGCGGCGTTTTGCTCGGGGCATTTGATCGTGAAAATCTGGTCGGCTTCGTTTACGGCTTCGTCAGTTACGAACACGGACGGGTAGCGCACCATTCGCACATGCTGGCGGTCGCACCCCCTTATCGCGACTTCAATCTCGGACACAAGCTCAAACTGGCACAGCGCGAGCGCGTGCTCGCGCAGGGCATCGAAGTGATGACCTGGACGTTCGATCCGTTACAGAGTCTGAACGCATATTTCAACTTCAATAAACTAGGGGTGCTGGCGGATTGCTATTTCATCAATTTCTATGGCGAAGATGCAGCGAGTTTTCTACATCGCAACGGCACTGATCGCCTGTGGGTCACATGGCTGCTCGGTAGCAGTCGCGTAAATGAGCGAGTCGGCAAAACGACGTTCAAGCCGGAACTTGAGCCCGCCATCCCGCTGGTCCAGCTCGGAGCAAATGACTCGCCCTACCGTAACGATATT
>JALYTI010000296.1 GCA_030854375.1 Acidobacteriota bacterium
GATCTTCGTTGCGCTTACGAAGGACGAGCAGCCCGCGCGGCGTCGAGCGATCCTAAGACGCGCCGTGTTAATTGCTTTTGGCGTCGCGCTATTCTTCCTCGTGGCTGGCCGTGCCGTGCTCTCTTATCTTGGAGTCACCGTCCACGCGTTTGCCATTAGTGGAGGAATTCTCTTATTCGCGGCTGCGATGCCGATGCTGTTCGGCCATCGCGGAGGTCTTCAGGCGCCCGAGCCGAAGGAACAAAGCGCCGTGGGTCAGGACATCTCTGTCTTTCCGCTCGCCATTCCTATGCTGTCGGGTCCGGGAGTAATTGCCACGATTCTGCTGCTCACCTCACAGGCAGGCGGCGATCTGCGAAGGCTGGCATTAGTTGCTATTGCCATCGCGCTGGTTTTTCTCGTCTCGTATGTCTTTTTGTATCTGGGAGCGCGTTTGATTGCGCGGCTGGGCGAAGGCGGAGTGCACATAGCCACACGTGTTATGGGAATAGTGCTTGCGGCACTTGCCGTCCAATACGTGCTTAACGGAATTAGCGGGTATTACAGGTTGCTGGTATCGCGTTGAGGATTGTTGAGATCAGAACGGCCCGTTCACGCAGGATCGCGCACACTAATCAACCCGGGCAACAGCGGAATCTACAAAACCAACGATCTTTCCCACATTTTCCTATTCGATGTAGTGTTCGCTGAGTTGCGCCTGGAGTTTCTCGGGTACCGATTTCCAACTGGCGACACAGAGTTCGTGCGGTTTGAAGTCTGTCGTGTGCATTCGCGAGACGCGCCAGTGGGTAAGCTTCTCTTCATAGAGCCAACGATAGATTGGCCCATTGCCGCGACGGCTGTAGAAGGCATCGGGACCGATGCTTGTGCTGGGACCGGTTGGTTTGATGTAGACCCTTAGGCCATTCATTGTCGCCATAATAATTCATTGATAGAAAGAATCTTATAAATTGCAAAAACCCAGCTACGGCCTTGACGTCGGCCGTTTGTCCCGTTGAGAGGCTGCGAGTCCACTCCCATAATTCAACTCGAGTTTGACCTGGTCATGCGGTTCGAACTTATTTACCTTAGTGAAAGGCACCAATCCTCTCTTCACTTCTTCGAGTGCGATGCTTGTATTTCTACGCCTCTTTTTATCCAGCTCGATGCGCGGTTTTGAACCGTGCAGGAGTTGCTTCGTTCTTAAGCCGGCGAGGATGATGAGCCGGAAGCGGGAATCTATTCCCGGCCACGTGCCCTCGCTTGCTGCTCCGCTTAAACCGTTGCCATTTTGTTTTCGAGTAGTAGCCATTAAGATTTGCTTCTCATACTTTCCATTGTTCTTATGTGAGTTGTCATTTGTCAGACCTGTCGTTTTGCGCCTTTACAAAAACTTTGCCAGGATGAACAGCGCCGGTCCCCCTAAAATAGCGACGGCGGCAATGTGCAACCAGTTAACCGCCGACTTCTTGCAGTTAGGGCAGCGTATCTTCCACAAAGGCAATATCGTTCCACAGTAGTCACAAGACGAAATCATCGGATGACCTCCCTCTTCGGCGTTTTGTCTTCGGCTTCGTGCATGCATTGCGCCAGTTGCTGATGGTCCATGGGACGTCCACGGCTCAATTTTATTGAAGGATTCTCGACCAGCCAGAAGCAGGCTTTGCCTTCATCCGTCGTCGTAAGATTTCTAAACGCGACTTCGTCCAGAACCACGGGTTTGAAACATTCCATACCAGTGTCCCGCGATCGCGCTACCATCGCAGCGTTAACGGTGTGAAATACAGGCACCCGGAAACGTCCATGGTCATCCAGGGCGAACCAGTCGCCGTTGGCTCGCTGCATCGCGAATAAATTATTCAAAGATGGCATACAGATCCTTTGCGACTCAGCTCGGGCCAATACCCGGGGCCGAAGTGATGTGTAATTCGTCTTCAATGTCGTGGCGCAGAAAAACTGAAAACACCAGAAACGCCGCCCCGAAAGCAAAAGTGGCCATAGCAATAGCCCACCAAAGGTGGCTTATGCCGCCCTGGGAGTCGGTGATTCCATTGGGATTCTTAAATGAGACGAATTGATAAAATTGCCAGACGGCGATCGCGGAAACGAGAATCACGCCAACGATCGAACCGACCAGGTTTTTCATATTGTTTCTTATATAACTCATTCGAACTACCTCCGGATGACTGCAAAACGGATCTCACCAAGGTCGAGACAATGATTCGCCTTTGGTCTAGTCATGCCGTTCCTGTGACCACGACTTATGCATGGCCTGATGTCTGCGGCGAGCAATTGAGCGACGAACGGACGGGCCCGCAGAGCTATTGGCTACGGAGCCAAACATCGGAATTCTGTCGTCGGCCTGCGGCTCTACTCTCCATCCATTTATGAAGGCCCAATGCGCTGTAGCCGGTGAAGCCCCGGTTGCCGGCGAGAGCCGGGACTCTTTCGCGTGAGATGATCGTCCTGGAGAATCCATTTCTACTCAACCTCCACTACTGCGATTGAAGAGACTCCCTCAAACCAAAGACAGCTGAGGCTCGCCAACTTTTAGGGCGTGGCCGGCAAAGCTAACAAGTGCTTCCGATTCGCTTTCGTAAACATCAAAAACTCCGAGCAGTTTTGTTACGGTCAGGAGTTCACGAAGAGTTTCTGTCAGATAGACCAGCTTGATTTCGCCACCTTTGTTTAGGGCTGAAACCTGACTCGAAATGAGCTCGCCCAGTCCGCTTGAATCAATGTACGTCACGCCGGCGAGATTCAGGAGAATCAGACGTTTGCCTTCTTGAATGAGGCAGCGAATCGACCTGGACAAAGCCACCGTGTTTCCGCCGATTCTTACTCTACCTTTCATATCGAGAACAGTAACATCTCCCACCTTGCGCTCTTTGATATAAAGGTTAATCACTTTGGCTACTCCTGGGGGTGAAAACTCGGGCGACGAATTCCAAAAGGCTTGCTACGCTAACCCGGCAACGGCAGCCTTGTGGAATGTTGAGTTTGCGAACTCGAAGGTTGCCACGATCGGCGTTCCCTCAATCACATGCGAGAGCGTTTTCAAGACTTCCGAATAGCCGTTGAGGTCGTACGCTTCGGCTTCTTCTTTTGTGTCCCAGAGAGTATTGACTACCGCTTCTTTGCGCTCGGCAGAAATAAAAGTGGTCTCGTCCCGAAAACCCTTCTGCCTGCGCAGCAGGGGAATAATTTCGCTGTCGTTAATGCGGGTGAGCTCTGTAGCCGAATCGGCTTTGAGCTTCATGGTCAACTGCCTGCCAAACATTTTTGTTAGCTCCTCAAAGGTAGGCTGTTCGCTTCAGGTAGTCTGGTTAATTCCAGAGGAGCTGAGAAGGGAGTGAGCGACTCGGTTCACTGCAACCTTACGGCAACCAGGCGTATATGTCAAATGTAGAATATATTGCAGATAGACAATATTGCTCGTATGTGATAGATAGTAGACCTTGAGCGAACGAGGCACCTTCATGATTGAGATTCGAGTAGACGAGTTATTGGGTGACGGCCGGACATTTTACTGGCTGGCCAAAGAGACGGGCATTAGCCACACGACTCTTTGGCGTTTGAAGAAGGGCAAAGCTCTCGGGATTAATTTCGATACGCTGGAGAAACTGTGTGGCGCGCTCAAGTGTCAACCGGGAGACATCCTCGCGTTGGGAAACAACAACAAGCACGGCAAGCGCCAGCCCACAAGAAAGAAGCAAAGATGAGTAGTAACGATGTGAAGCCCCTTACCTGTAGATTCATTGAAGGCGAGTCCGATGTTCTTTTAGAGCTGACTAATGCGACCGATCACGCGCTGAAGTCAGTCGAGATCTTGACCGTCTTCCTGAAAGACCTGGATACGCCAGGCGGCGGTCCCTCACAAGCTCATATTAGATTTGACGCAGTAAGTTCTATCCGGCCAAAAGAGAACGTCGTTCTCTCGCACAGAACCTGGGTGAATGGAAAGGTGGCGGACCCTAGTGCCGATCAGCTCGCGCGGCTAAAAACGGTGATCGGCGAAGCCAAGCCCTACGTGTTGGATATTTCGTGGCAGGACCCGGAAGGCAAGACACGTTTTCAACGGATACCCGTCGGACACTGACATCACACGGTAGCTGGACCTTTATGTCCAGAATCTGGCGCCGGCGAATGAAACGTCG
>JALYTI010000297.1 GCA_030854375.1 Acidobacteriota bacterium
TTGCGCGGTAATGCAGCTTGCTGAAGTTCGTCGAGCATACCTATAATCGCTCTCCCTGACAATCACGCCTTTGAGGTATCGCATGCCCGTCGGAACCGCATTTCACGACAGAACATTTCAACTCTGCGAGAGCTTGAACTATCGCGAGTGGTCGGGCTACTACGCGGTCAGCTCCTACGAGCCGCATCATGAGCATGAGTACAACGCAATTCGCAATGCGGCGGCGCTGATTGATATCTCGCCTTTGTTTAAGTACCGGGTCAGTGGAAAAGATGCGACGCGTTTGGTCGATCGGATCATCACGCGCGATATCGGCAAAGTCTCGGTGGGCCAGGTCATCTACACGCCGTGGTGCGACGAACGCGGCAAAGTGATCGACGATGGCACAGTTTCGCGTTTGCAAGAGAACACGTATCGCTGGACCGCGGCGGATCCAAGCCTGCGCTGGTTTACCCAAAATGCGGTGGGGATGGATGTAGCCATAGAAGACATTTCCGAGAGCGTGGCTGCGCTCGCCTTGCAAGGACCAACGTCCGGGCGGCTGTTGAAAAGTTTAGTTACACAGACTGATATCGCAAATCTCAAGTATTTTCGGGTAACCACGGGAAGGATTGCGGGTGTGCCCGTTGAGATCTCGCGCACAGGGTACACGGGAGACCTCGGTTATGAGATTTGGGTTGCAGCGGATCAAGCCCTGAAGGTTTGGGACGCATTGATGGATGCAGGCCGTGCTTTCGATATCCAACCGGCGGGCATGCTCGCGCTGGATGTATCACGTATTGAAGCGGGACTGCTGCTAATCGATGTTGATTTCAATAGCAGCAAGAAGGCGCTCATTGACGAACAAAAATATTCACCATTTGAGATGGGGCTGGGAAGGTTGGTACATCTCACCAAGAATCGTTTTATCGGCCAGGCGGCGTTGATTGCTGAACAAAAGTTTGGGACGCCGCGAGAAATTGTGGGATTGGAAATCGACTGGCCCGAGGTTGAAGCGCTTTACGAAAATGTCGGTCTGCCGCCGGCAGTTTCTCCGATTGCCTCGCGAGTTGCTGTTCCAGTGTTTAAGGACGGTGCTCAAGTTGGCAAAGCTACATCCAGCACCTGGTCGCCAACCTTGAAAAAGATGATTGCGCTGGCCACAGTAAAACGTGAATACACGCGAGCGGGCACGCAACTTCAATTTGAGATCACCGTTGAAGCAAAACGTCATCGGGTGCGGGCAACGGTAGTGAAGACGCCTTTCTTTAATCCGAAGCGAAAAACAGCAACTCCGATCTCGTAAATGCGCTCTCGTTATGCGCTCTCGTAATCTGCTCTCGTAAAGCGTCTCGGAATGTTCTCTCGTAACGTGCTCTTACGGCTCTGCCGCCTGATGTGCGGAATGGCTACGCCTTTCCGGCACGCCACTGCTTTTCCTGGAGGCTGCGCCTCCTCCTGTGGGGCCGAGGCATAGCCTCAGATCTATAAGGGGTATCTACGGAAAGGCATAGCCATTCCGCACATCAGGCGGCAGAGCCGTAACAGATTATTCAAAAAGGCTAGTCCAATTTTCAAAGCGGAAGCCGGGGTATAGCCTTCCCAACCTGAGAGACGCCGTAACTCAATTGACTAGCGAACTTGTGTGCTCAAAGGAAGATGAAAACAGACCTCACGAAGATTGTTGATAGTTACGACCCAAGCGCGCCGCTTGATCAAGCGTCAACCATCCCCGCACCGTGGTATACCGACGAACGCATTTATGAGCTCGAGCTGCAAACCGTATTTGCCGGTTCATGGCAGATGGTTGGACGACTTGATCAAGTAAGCGAATCTGGTCAATACATCACCATTGAGATCGCTCGAGAGCCGGTAGTAATTGTTCGAGGCTCGGATAACATTCTTCGTGGGTTCTTCAATGTCTGCCGCCATCATGCGGCGGCTGTCGTGACGGAGCCGGAAGGCAAAGCCCACCAACTCCGTTGCCCGTATCATGGCTGGACCTATTCGCTGGAAGGTGAGCTAAAGGGCATGCCTGATTTCTCGGGTGTCTGCAACTTCGAACGCTCGGCCAACGGTCTTGTGCCGATTGACGTAAGCGTCTGGGAAAACTGGGTATTTGCCAGATTGAAAGGCAGTGATACGGTCGCTCCCCCGAGTAATCACGCGCCCGATGCGCATCCCACGCTTGCAGACTTCCTCGGCGCAGACTTGATTAGCCAAACCCGCCCGCTCAGTCTCGAAAATCTTCACTGGCTGGAGCGACGCCATTACACCTTTGACTGCAACTGGAAAGTCTTTGTCGATAACTATCTTGATGGCGGCTATCACGTGCCGCATCTGCACAAAGGCCTCGACAGTGTGCTCGACTACAGCAAATACACGATCGAGAATGGTGAGCACTTCTGCCTGCAGTGGAGTCCCATCGTTAAGGAAGGCGCGGAGGCTGAGACCGGCGCGGTGCGCCAGGGTGAACGCGCTCTTTATTACTGGATTTATCCGAACTTCATGATCAACTGGTATCAGGGAGCGATGGATACGAATCTCGTAATTCCCCTCGGCGTCGATAAGACTGAAGTTATTTTTGATTTTTACTTTCCGGATGTATCCGCGACTGCAGCCGAGCGTAACCGGGCCAGCATACAAGTGGGCCAGCGCATTCAGGATGAGGATGTTGCTATCTGCAAATCGGTGCAGCGCGGGTTGGGTTCGCGAGCCTACAATGCGGGACGCTTATCGGTACGCCGCGAAGCAGGCGAACATTTGTTTCATCGCCTGCTTCATGCCGATCTGAAGGCTGCGCTGGAAACCTAAGCCAACCGGGTATCTGTTATTTACGAAACAAAATTGCAGAACGCGATCCAAAACCACGCAACATTAACGTAGCCTCACAAGCTAAGAGAATTTACAGGTTGGGAAGGGGGCAAAGCGCAGCGCGCCCCCGCTCAAGATCCAAAGCCGCAAACATTCAAATGAACCATACTTCACTCAGGTTGACTGTTGTTGAAGCTTGAACTTGAGCGGGGGCGCGCTGCGCTTTGCCCCCTTCCCAACCTGAGAGGAGACTTAAGTTTAATGGTTAATTCTGTGTTGAGTAGTGTTGACCTACAAATACCGCGGCTTTGAGCGGTTTTGTTTTCGGTCCACCCATTCTCGCAGCTACAAATGATTTCTTTTGATAGGGCCAAGCTTCACGGGCCATCGTTTACTTCAGCAGGTACTCCTTGATAAACATCACCGTGGCGTAAAACTGAAAGTCCTGGTTCTTCTTCTTTGCGAAGCCGTGACCTTCGTCTTTCGCCATCAAGTACCACACCTGCTTATTGTTTTGCCGCACCGTCTTGACCATTTGCTCAGCCTCATTCAGTGGTACGCGCGGATCGTTTCCACCCGCGACAATGAAGATCGGCTTGGTGATGTTCTTCGCATTATTTAGAGGAGCGGTGCGGAGCATGAACTCACGCATCTTTGGATCGCGCTCATCGCCATACTCTACCCGACGCAGATCGCGACGATACGACTCGGTGCGCTCCAAAAATGAAACGAGATTGGAAATTCCTACTATGGGCAGCGTGGCGCGAATGCGATCGTCGTAACGTGTGGCGACGGCAAATGTCATGTGGCCTCCATAGGAGCCTCCGGTCACCATTACGCGATTTGCGTCAAGGCGTGGCTGCGTCTTGATCCAGTCCAGGAGCGCTCCGATGTCCTTGTACGTGTCTTCGCGAAGGAATCCGTTGTCCAGCTTAAGAAAGGTCTTTCCATATCCCGTTGACCCACGCACATTGGGATAGATCATTGCTACTCCAAGTTCATTTAGATAATAGTTACTTCGCCCAAGGAAAGATGGGCGCGACTGTCCTTCTGGCCCACCGTGAATAACTATCATGACAGGTCGCGGACCGGTAAAACGTGATGGCGGCGAATATAGAAAACCGGAAATCATGCGATCATCAAAACTCTTCCAACGTACCAGCTCCGCTTCGGAAAACGCCGAGGTATTCAGTCCGCCCGTTTCACTTTCTGTCCACCGATCAACCTTTCCCGAACGTGTGTCCAGCGAATAGACGTCCGCGGGCGAACGCGCGGAGTTCATGACGAACCCGAGGTCACGAGAGTTTTTATGCCATTCCACGCCTCCTATTAAGCC
>JALYTI010000298.1 GCA_030854375.1 Acidobacteriota bacterium
CTTCTCAATACATTCGCTATCTCGAAGACTTCCGACGTTACTACCATGGTAAGGAGTTAAGATTTCCCGATGGACAATCGCTAATCACGAAGGAAGGGGTCGGTGCACTTGACGACGCTATCAAGTTCTTGCGCTCAGCTAGGCCAATGGCGCCTCTCGAATTCCGCGAGGGTATGGTGCTTGGCGCGAAAGATCACCTGAACGATCTCGTGAGGTCGGGAAGATCGGGCCACAAAGGATCGGACGGCAGTCTGCCTGGAGATCGTATCAGTCGCTACGGAACATGGCGCGATTCCGTAGGCGAAAATATCATCTATCACAGCAACAGAGCCCGCGAGGATGTTATCTCATTAATAATTGATGATGGTGTTGCCAACCGGGGTCATCGCAGGAACATTTTCAAGCCCAAGTTTCATGTGATCGGAATTGCTCTAAGCCCAGCCGTAAAGTCCGGCACACTCGGAGTAATTACCTTCGCAGGCGGTTTGTCCCCGCGCTGAACGAGTCTGAAGAACACTACTGCGATCACTCCAAAGTTTTTTATGCCACTAGCTGAAACCGACGCGTGGCCCCTATTGCGACCACGCCGAGGCTTTCTTTATCCCGAGAACTAGACCAACGCACGTTCACTGCGTGATCATTCATCCATCGTTAAAATTGCTTCTATACCGAGTTTGACACCCAATAAACTCGTACGGTAAGTTAATTCCCTTGCTGCATCAGAACTAACTCTCCATTTACGTCCCGTTCGTCTAGTGGCCTAGGACACCGCCCTTTCACGGCGGCGACACGGGTTCGACTCCCGTACGGGACGCCAACATCCCAAGCACCTGCAGAACCCGACGGGCCGCCGAAGTCCAGAAACTCCATTGGATAAGCACTGCTCTCGGAAGAAGCATGTTCACAATCTTAGGCCAAGCTCGCAGTAGGCCTTCACCATAACCCGACAAGCTTCCACCAAAACGGGCCGATACCCAGCCAGAAGACCAAGTTGAGAATCGAGATCAAGAAACCTAGTTTCCACCAGGTTCCCTGCCCAACATAACCGGCGCCGAAGTAGATCGGAGCTGAGCCGGTGCCGTAGTGCGTGATGCCCGCGTTTAAATTGGAAAAGAAAGCGAGCGCGAGAGCCGCCAGCATAACTGGTACACCACCCGCCAGAGCTGCTGTCAGAAATACGGGATAGAGCGCGGTGACGTGCGCGGTCATGCTCGCGAAGCAGTAATGGACATACAAGTAGGTAACAACCAGGGCCAGCAGTGCGGCTTTCCACGGCCAGCCGCCCAGATGGGCAAACACATCTTTTGACATAACATCAATGACACCCACCTCATTCAAAGCGCTGGCCATCATGAGAAGTGGCGCGAACCAGATAAATGCATCCCACGCTTTTCGTTCAGACAGCAAATCGTCCCACGTCAAAACTCGGAAGACCAGGATGGCGGACAAGCCCGCCAACGCCACAAATGCATTGGCAATTCCGTGCAAGGGAGAAGTCACCCAACCAACCATTACGGCCACCAGGATGACAACCAGAACAATCTCATCTCGCTTCATTCGCCCAAGACTGTGAAGCTTCTCGCGCGCCAGTGCGCGTGCCGGTTCAATGTCCTTTAGTTCGGGAGGATTCAGGCGATAGAGCAGATAGGGCACAAAGATCATTGAAAGCAGTCCGGGCACCGAAGCCGCGAGCGCCCAACGCAGCCAGGTCAATTCAACATGTCCAATGTCGCGTGCGAACGCGGCAATCAGGGGATTGGCCACCATGCCCGTTAGAAACATTGCCGAGGCTGTATAGGTGGCATGAAAACTAACCAGCGTCAGGAAAGTTCCGATGCGGTTTGCAGTTGGTCCGGGCTCTGAGTCCAGCGCCTCACACAAGCTGCGCGTGATGGGATAAACGACGCCGCCTCCCCGGGCCGTGTCCGAAGGAACGAAGGGCGCTAAGACTACGTCAGCAGCAACCAGCGAATACCCTAACGTCAACGCGCTGTGGCCGAAGCGCCGGATGAATAGATAGGCGATACGCAGTCCCAGTCCGGTGGTAATCACAGCCCGCGCAAATAAGAAAGCGGTGAAGACCAACCAGACGGTGGGGTTACTGAAGCCTGAGAGTACTTTCTCCGTGGGCAAAGTTCGCGTCAGCACCAGCAGCGTCATCGCGATCACTACGCTGACGCCCATCGGGACAGGACGCGCAACCAGAGAGACGATGGTGGCGGCAAAGATGGCTAGTAGATGCCGCTGCGCCGGATCCAATCCCGGAACGGGAAGAAAATAGAGCAACGCGCCGGGGACAAGCACAACCGCCCACCGCCATGAGGCGGGCGGCTGGGGCAAAGTCAAAGTCAAAACTCTCTCAGTCTTAGTAGCCAAGTGTCGTGTGTCCTCGACTTGCGATCATAATTGAGATCGTTGAGTACAGGGTGTATTTTTCCGGCAGCTCACAAGCAGAACATAAGGACGCTCTAGATAGAAAATCGAGCAGCGTTTGGAAAATTCGGCGCCCCTTCGCGTTGCTGACGGCTTCGACGCTTGCGGCAAGTCTGCCGTCTCTGCCTCATCGATGGAGAAGTCTCGAACTCTTTAACGTTGCTCGATCCGAATTGCTACTACCAGTTCAGTCGTACCCCCAGCTGAACCTGGCGAGAGCTGGTTTGGGTAGATGTAATTCTGCCTGCGGCTCCAAACGGGGCACCCGTTTCAACGAATACCGCGTTGTTAGCCAACGGCGGTGCGAAGTTTGGGTGATTAAGTATGTTGAAGAACTCGGCGCGAAGCTGCAATCGGAAACCTTCCGAAATGCTCGAGAGCGGTATGTTCTTGTAGAAGGCCATGTCCATATTGAACAGGCGCGGCCCGGTCGCAATGTTTCTGCCGGCGTTGCCGATGCGCGTAATCGGGTTCGGCACGGTGAAGCACTGCGTATTTATGTAATGAAGCGGATCAGAGGGATTCTCTATTTTGCATCCCGGAACATAGTCCGGCCAGCCGTTTTCGTCGGTGCCTTTAAGTCCCAGCGGGTCTCCGCTGATGACTACGGAAAAGGGCACACCCGAGCTGGCGCTGACGATGCTGCCCAGTTGCCAATTGCCAAACAACTTGGAAGCGATGCCTTCCTTCGGACCGGGTATGTTCCACAGCATGTTGCCGACAAACACATGGTGAAGGTCGTAGGAGCAGCGCCCTCGGCGGTGTGCCTTTTCGATAAATAGCGGCGACGTAATGCCGTTCAGAAATTGATCGCCGCGCGAAGCTTCTGAGCCTTCATCGATGCACCTGCTCAAGGTATAGGAACCCTGCGCCTGAAAACCGTGGCTCAGAGGCTTGAGTATTTGAAGTTGGAGTCCGTTGTAGTGACTGTTACCGTCCCAGAACGTGCCCCGAACTTGAGAAGCATTAGGATTGATGCGGGTGCCGCTACCGCCGGGCGTCGGCCAAACTAACCCGGCCGGCGTCTGGGCGATGGGCAGAACGATGTTAATCTCGTCAGTACCGAAAGCCATGTGAACACCGCGTGACCCAACGTAGGCAGCCGTTAAGGTCCAATCGCGAATTAACCGGTGCTGCAGCGTAAGATTCCAATTCATTATGTAGTTGCGTGACGGATTCAGTTGGGTGAAAGGCACGTCCAGGGGCGCTGTACTAAAGTTGATACTGGGAAAGATTGCATTCGGAAACGAGCCTGTGGCCAAGCTGCTCACGGTCGTCCCGGTATTGAAAGGTGTTCCCTGTGCCTCCTTGGGCGCGAAGATCCACGGGAGAGGCAAAGCATCGTAGATGCCGAAGCCACCGCGGATTGCGGTCTTGCCGTTTCCAAACACGTCATACGCAAAGCCTACGCGTGGTTCGAAATTAAGCGTCGTGGGATTATTATTGAAGAGCTTCTTGACGTTGACGACCGGCCCACCGGGAGTTAATACCGCCTGAAATTGGTCGTGCGCTTCCGTCGGAATGGTGCTCATCTCATAGCGCACTCCTAAGTTCAAATTCAGCTTTGAACTATAGCGCCAACTATCATTGATGTAGCCGGCCCAGATATTGGTCCTCACGCCAACCTCACGGGTACGAGCCGGGTCGAGAGCGAAAAAGTCTCGCGGAATATCCTGAAGGAAGTCTGCCAGCGA
>JALYTI010000024.1 GCA_030854375.1 Acidobacteriota bacterium
CCGCTCGATTTGATCGGGTGGAGTACTTGATTGTTCGCAAAGTAAACACTCAACCCGCGACTCGGTTTCTCATCCTTCCATTGGAGGTAAAAGTAAATGAATGTCTCACTAATCGTCCTTTGGGCGTTGGTTGGTTGGTGTGGTAGTGAACCCCGCATCATAAGATTTCCCTGGCCAGGCCCACCTGTACCCGACCCCGATCCTGAGCCCTGGTGGCTTGTTTCCAGAATCATAGGGGTGGCGGCGGGTATTCTCGGCGGCTGGGGATTTACGCAGGTGTTCGGCCCGCAACCTGAACCGTGGCGCCTAGCTCTGCCCGCCGCAACCTCAGCTGTCGGAGCGTATGTGGTAGCCCGGGTCGTGACCGATGTCTATGCAAAGCTCACCGGCGCAAAGAACATGGCGAGGGGTTAGCATTCCCGCGTTTAGCACAAAACTACTTTTCATCCCGTGGAGGTAAAAATAATGAGTCTGACACTGTTCGTTTTATGGGCGGCTGTGGGTTGGTGTGGTACTCCCTATCCAGGCTGGTGGCGGGGACCCCGGCCCCATCCAGACCCGGAGCCCTGGCTTATTGGCAAGGTTATTGGCGTGGTGGCCGGCATCGTCGGCGGCTGGGCTTTTACACAGGCGTTTGGTCCTCATCCTGAGCCGTGGAATTCAGCTCTCCCAGCCGCAGCCTCCGCTCTCGGAGCTTTTGTCACCGCACGGATAGTGGGCGACGTTTACGGAAGATTAAGCGGCGGCAAGAATGTGGCAACAGGTTGACGGCCACCGCTGTAGCCAAAAACATCGTGTACACGCCGGGCGATTGGGTTCCATCGTTCAATCGTCCGGCGTCAAGGTGACAATTAAGATTTCTGCCTGCATCAATCCGCCTCGCTAAGCAAGCTGTAAGTTTGTGTCGTTAGCAAATTTCTCTTAGCAAATTTCTTGACTCCCTTCTCCCCAGAGAATATAAGGGAACGGAGTCATTGAACGGTCGAGCCGTTTCAAAGGAACGGACTGCCCAAGTACTTGCCCATAAACCGTCGTCCACAATCGAGGGAGATCAGAAAACTTGTCAACACATGTTGAGACTACCGAGGGTCTCCAAAGTAAAGGACTGAAGCAGAACACATTTTCACTTCAAGCGCTGGTGGAAGCACTTGAGTCGCAAAGTAGCACGCCTGCACTCGAACAGATTTACGACTGGCTAGAGAACGCCGTTATTTCGGAAGACGAGTTGAAGCCATACTTAGGCTTCAAAGAGGGTAACTACTGGAGGCATCGAGTTTGTCGTAACGAATTTGTAGAAATGTTAGTCCTCTGTTGGCACCCTGGACACCGAACTCCAATTCACGATCACAACGGTTCTCATGGCGCCGTTAAGATATGCGAAGGCGTAATGTGGGAAACAACCTTTAGCTTTGATTCAGTTAAAGGTCTTAAGTACAAAGCTGCGCGCGAATATCCCCAAGGGGCAGTCACAGGTTCCGATATTCCCGATATTCATCAGTTGGGTAATTCAGATGTCAGCGGACAAGACCTGGTCACCGTGCACGTCTATGCTCCGCCGCTCGGGGTGCTGAAAACCTACAAAGTCGGAAGTCCTCAAATCGATCTCTACGTGCCTGACGACTCCGAAGCCTGATTAACTCCCCACCAATCGTTTACCGTTTCTTAACAAACGTCTCCACATTTAGATCACTGCCGTCGGTTGAGAACGTGATCGTGCCGCTCCCACCTGTCGTCAACACCTGCGCTCCGCTCGCGCGCCAACGTTCGACGACATCTTTGTTCGGATGGCCGAAAACAGACGTTTGACCAACAGAAATTACGGCGAAATGTGGCTTGGTAGCTCGAATGAAAGCTTCGGTAGATGACGTCTGGCTCCCGTGATGCGCGATCTTAACGACATCGGCGGCAAGACTATTCCGAGCGCGCACGATGGCATCTTCGCCTCGCATTTCGATATCGCCGGTAAGCAGAAACGTGCGATTGCCGGAACGCAAGCTCAACACGACTGATTCATTATTGCCTGACGGCGCGTCAAGGTTAGAAGTCGCTGGAGGCCATAGTACGTTTGCTGTCGCACCATGGAATTGCAATACGTCTCCGGAGCCAATAGCTCGAACAGGAATCCCTCTTGAAGAGAGTGTGTCTGAAAACTTCGAATACTCAGGATCGCGGCCAGGCGTCCTCGCTACCAACGCCGCCCGCACGGAGAAATTCCGAGCCACGTCATTCAATCCATCGATATGGTCAGCGTCGGCATGGGTAGCCAGGATGTAATCGACCCGATCCAAACCTCGCCACCACAAATATTCCGAAACCACCGACTCTCCAATACTGCGTGTCTCGCGTTCAAACGCAATATTGGTATCTAAATTAGAAGTCTTGTCCTGCTTAAAAGGACCCGGCCGGCCGCCGCCGTCTATCAGGAGCGTTGTGCCGTCTGGCAGAGTCACCAATGCGGAATCGCCCTGCCCTACATCGAGAAAATCTATTCGAAGTTTCCCATCAGGTCTTCCCGCACTCAATGGATGAACCAGAATGAGTGCTATCGCGCACACTAGTGCCAACGACGCAATTCGCTGAATCCGCAGCCGGCGTTTTTTCCGGGTCATCGTCATGGGGAGAGCCAGAGGGTTCCAGCGTGATAAGGAGACCACCAATACTGCGAGCGGAGCGTAGTACAATCCATAAACTACCGCCGGCCATCCTGTGTATTCGGGCACACGAATCGACGCCATTCCAACCTTCGCAAACGGATCTACGCTGTGAATCATCAGCCAATTAAGACTGTTTGCGATGTGGATAAAAGGTGCAGCGAAAGCGGGACTCACTTGAAAGATTGCCAGACCGGCCAGCGCCGTGATCGCGACGCCCGCCATCATCAAACTCACGCCGATGTTCAGAATAAAGGAAGCCATCGATAGTCGGTGGAAATAGATGACGAGAAAAGGTAGCAACACCGTTTGCACGCCGGCAGAAACGACAATTGCTCCAAATGCGTATCGCAGAACACGTTGAAGATGCACGCGCTCTAGTGTTGCGGCCCAGGGTAGCTTGAAAAGTCTGTAACTATAGCTCGCGCGGTCCAATTCACGTCTGCCTTCCTTCTCACTCCAGTAAAGGATCTCGCACAGGCTTCTAAACCAATCAGGGCATGATGGCGGATACGGAGTGTCGCGTGTGGGCCGCCAGGAACCAACCGCCGACATTTTCTGCAATAGTGGCCAGGTGAATATGACTATCGCCAATACGGAGACAAACGTTAGTTGAAATGAAGGATCGAAAAGGTCAACCGGACGCCACACGAGTAGTGCGAGTGCCGCGCCTCCAATGGCATTGAGAGAAGAGGCGTGGCGGGAAAGCAGCGGCGCTAGTAGCACAACGGTGAACATCAATGCGGCTCGGACAACGGAAGGATCAGCTCCTACTGCGATACAGTAAGACCACAAAACTGAAGCCGAGAGCACGAATTGCACACTTCTGCTGGTCACGAATCGTCTGCTGATCAGAAAAATCAGGCCGCCGAGGAAAGTAATGTGTAATCCACTGATTACGAGTACGTGAAAGGTTCCTCCTTCGCGAAACCGTTCAGATGTTTGGCGCGACAGCTTGTATCGATTTCCCAGCAAGGCCGCGTCGAGCACACCCGCGGTATCGGTTGAGAAGCGAGCATCAATCTCCGTTTGAAGCCTGCGACGCCATTCATAAAGCCAGGCGAGTGGCAGGACAACCGGCTCATTGCCGAGTCGTTCAAGTAGCAACGGGCTCTTAACGAATCCGGTGGCGTCATATCCTTTTCTGTCAAGATACTCAGTAAAAGTTGAAACGCCCGGATTGCGAAAGCTGTCAGTGCGCTCCAGAGTGGTCATGACGCGAATGCGCGCGCCATACTGGAGATCGAGTCGATCAAATTCCTGTTCAATTGATTTTTCTGAGATTGGGGCAAATAACAGCACCTCGCCAGCAGCTTCTCTTTCGACACCTTTGAGCCTGAGTATTTCAACTCGCAAGAAGATGTATAAACGTTGTGGAGCAACTTCGGGGTCGCGTGCCAGGACACCTGTTAGCTCGACGGGCTCGCCCACGGCGATGGTTCCTTCAGTCAGCAAACGTCTCAGTTGATTAATTGGAACGTTGCTCTTTTCAATTGAGGCCAACGAGCCGCCGGCGAGAAGCATGGAAAAAAACACAAAGGTTGTGGCCAAACCATTTTTCCCTCGAATGAGCGCAACAGCAGCGAGAAGAGTGGTTAAGCCAGCGAGAGTTACCAGCAGTGGAATTGGCGACGCGAAAAACTGCGCGCCCAAAATGCCTAGCGCGGACCCAGCGGCGAGTTGCGCCAGCGGATACGCAGCAAACGGCTGCGCCCGGGTAGTGTGCTGCATGATGTGAGACGAAAAAAATGCCTGAGGGTGTTAGTCGGCTGTGGTCTAAAGGCTTCTAGCGGACAAGCGGGTTACCGTTTCAACGTGATGAGTCTGCGGGAACATATCAAATGCAGTGATAGAGTCAAGAGAAAATCTTCTATCTCCATCGGCCGTTAGTTTTTTGAGATCGCGAGCAAGTGTCGCGGGATCGCATGACACGTAAGAAATTTGCCGGGGACGAAGCGCTAATATTCCGGCAATCACACTATTCTCACACCCCGCGCGCGGCGGATCGAGCAAGAGAAAATCTACCGGTCCAAATGAGCGGGCATGTTCTTTCAACCAGTCGCCCACGCGCGCGGTCACGATCTCTGCCTTCCCCAAATTAGTATTCCCATCATCAGAATCTACTCGATCGGCAATTCTTAGTTTTGCGAATTCAAGATTGCGCCTCGCAAATTCAGTGGCGCGCGCATTCGCTTCCACGCCGACGACTCGCGCAAACCTTCGCGCAAGTGGAACTGTAAATAGTCCGACCCCACAATAAAGATCGATTGCGGTCTGACGCGCAGGCTTAATATGACCGATCGCTTCTGTAACCAGCGGCTCGAGCAGTTCGTGATTCACCTGAAAGAAAGCTTCGGCGCTGAAATGGTAGGTCTCATTTCCAATAACGCGATTAACTTCTCGGGTATGAAACTGAGCGATGTCCGGAAACAACGAAACACCTTCATCACCCGCGACCGCGTCGACGGTTCTGAGTAAGTGCGCAGTTGTTTCTTTTGCTATCTCTTGTCTTACCTGTTCCAGAGTTTCCTGCAACTCCGGAACGAGCACAGCGCAATATTCAACGTCACAGACTCGGTTGGATCCTCGCTCAAAGTAACCGATGAGTTTTGCTTGAGCATCGACTTGCCAGTTGGCGCGGGCGCGATAGTGCCACTCATTCGGTGAAGGACGCATGCCGATATCAAAAGGGATCTCAAGTCGGGCGATGCGATGCAAGCAATCCCGAACGATTTCAACTTTAGCGTTTATTTGCGCTTCGTAAGTCAGCTGTTGAAAATCGCAGCCGCCGCAGCGCCCGAAATAAGGACAGGGAGGTTCCACGCGAACAGCAGAGGGTTTGATAATCTCCACCACGGACGCAAACCCTACATTCCCTTGAACACGATCGATCGTGACACGCAGCACGTCGCCGGGCGCAGCAAGCGACACAAACAACGTCAAGCCTTCAGCATGCGCCAACCCAACGCCGCCAGGGAGCAAGCGCTCGATTTCTACTACACAAGTGGGTTCTCGAGCTTCAGCCGAACTCATTTTGTGCTCGCAAGCTAAATCTTCTCGGTAATCCGTCGAATCATGAAACTCAACGGCTAAGTGTAACCTCAGAGATAAAACAAGCTGAGACGAGGTATGCCAAACTTTTCTCGCAAGCGCTTCAGCAGTAGGTTGTCAAACGTTTGTTGGTAAACTGCCTTATCCATCTGTTTGCGATACGGCTTTAACTGTTCTTTCACTTCTCTTTCGATGGCTTCGAGTTGATGCGAGCTCGCCACGGAACGAACCGCGTCGTTCAACATTCGCTCCAGATTCGTAAGTGATATTTCTAATTTCTGCGGGTCGGTTGGCGAGACTGCGGCGAAGTCGTGTTCCAGGTCTGTGAGCAATGCAACCGCCCGTTGTAGCGCTTCGGAAAGATCGTCTTCGAATGTTTTCTTCCGGACGTTGTAAGTGTCCAACAAACTCGATCGCCCTCGTTGCAAGTGCTCAAGAATCGCGGCACGAGAAAATGGGACTTCGCCGCTTGTCTGATCGCTATTTTGATATTCCGCTGCTGATCCGTTTGGCCCCGCCGCACCTACCCGCGACTCACGCCATTCGGCGTATTGCGCCTCAACCTCTTCCTGACAATAAACAAGGCTCTTGACTGTTCGCTTGCGGGGTTTGGATTCCCACGAGTCGAATGAGCGTTCAATGCCGCGCAGCGCTATGTGAAGAGGGACCTCCATCTCCTTCCAACTTTCTATTAGCGCCCAATCCATCGGACTAAGAAGCAAGTGCTTTCCGCGCCGCCGAATAAAAGCGTCTTCAATTTCGGTAAAATAATTGAAGTAATTCACGCGGAGTTGCGACTTCGTTCGTAAACTAGTCTCAGGCCTTCGAGCGTTAAGGTATCGTCGACCAGCTCGATGAATTCAGAACCTGTGGCAATGAGCGGTGCCAGTCCGCCGGTAGCGATTACTCGTGGTGCGCCACCTATCTCATCAATCATCTTTCTCAACACTCCGTCCACCAGCCCAACAAATCCGTGATAAAGCCCGGACTGCATTGCGGCAATAGTTGAGGAGCCAATGACTCTTTGCGGCCGCCTGATATCCACTCGCGGCAACTTGGCCGTGCGTTCGAAGAGTGCGTCAGAAGAAATCATGATTCCTGGCGTGATTGCGCCTCCCACGTACTCTGCTTGTCGATTAATCGCGTTGAAAGTTGTGGCGGTGCCAAAATCAACTACGATGCAGGGCGCGCCATACTTGTGTATCGCAGCCACCGCATCAACAATTCGATCGGCGCCGACGTCAGATGCAGGCTCATAAAGAATCTTGAGTCCCGTGTCCGTCGTGTGGTCAACAAAAAGCGGTGTTAAATTAAAATAAGTTTCCGCCATCGTCTTCAAAGTGTAGTTTAGCGGCGGCACCACCGAGGCAATGGCTATCGCATCGATGGTTTTGAAATCGAGCCCGGCAAGCTCAAAAAGGTTGCGAGCATGGACGCCATACTCATCGACTGTACGAGACCTCGCAGTGGTCAGGCGCCAGTGCGCAACGAGTTCGCTTGCGTTGAAAACACCCAATGACGTGTTTGTGTTTCCGGCATCAATAACTAGCAGCATAGTTGGGTTCTCTTGTTGTTCGCCCGCTTAGCAGTTCTTCGATTGCATCCGCAGCAGCGGCTGCGCCATTTTCATTTCGCACTTGCTTGCCAACTTCAGTCGCCTTCGTAGAGTGATCCGGATTTCCCAACAGCTTTTCCAACTCTTTTGTTGCGGTATGGGCATTGTATCTTGGCCGGGCAATCATGCGCCCACAGCCCAACCGCACCACGCGCGCGGCATTGTCGAATTGGTCGTGCGCGTGAGGCACAATCAAGACCGGCCGACCCGAACGTAGTCCTTGTCCGGTGGTGCCCACTCCACCCTGGTGCACGATTGCCAACGCACGGGGCAACACTTCGCCAAAGGGCGCGTAGTCAAAGGCTGCTATACCTTCTGGCAAGGGCGTATCCGGTAGGTTACGCTCATGACCTATAAGCAATAGCGCGCGTTGGCCCAACGCCTGCGCGGCCTTAATAGAGTCGCGATAAAAATCTTTCGCAACCCAGAACGCAGAAGATCCGAGCGTGAAAACAATTGGAGGTGGACCATCATTCAGAAACCGCGTTACCTCGAACGGCGTTTCAAATTCGCCAAAGAAGTCTCGGCGATCATAGAACGGAAATCCAGTGACGATCGTTTTTGGAGGCCAGTCAGCCTGCGGCTTCGCCAACACTGATGAAAACAACGCTAGTACCAACGACGGCGAATGCTGTCCACCAAGAAGCGGTTGCGCCCCACGTGGCAGTCCGAGCTCGGCGCGCAGACGATAAACCGGCTGCATTATCTTTTCCAATTTGTGCGAAGCAATCTGATAAACCAAACGGCCAAGAATCGGACTCAGTCGCACGATGTGATAGAGCGACGGTATTTGCGGCAGTACTGGCGGATCATAGGCCGAGAAGAACGATATGGGCGCAAGCACACTCGACACCCAGGGCACTCCGCGCTTCTGTGAGAGAATCGGCCCAACGAGTGGTAGCGGGTGAGTAAGCAGCAGGTCAGCGTCTTTGACTGCCGCATCGAGGTCCTCATAGATTTCCGGCAGGGCTCGTGTAAATAATTCGATGACTTTTTCCGTTCCGCCTCGGGGTGCCATCAAATCAATGGCGAATTTGGCCAGTTCTTCCGGATCATCGTAGGACGGCATTTCCGGACGCACTGGACGAAACTCGAGACCCAAAGCGTCCATCTTCTCCCGATAGACTTCCGATGTAGCAATAACCGGCGAGTGTCCCCGCGCTTTCAACTCCAGGGCGATTGCGATATAGGGGTGAACGTCACCGAATGAGCCGAAAGTAGATAAGAGGATGCGTTTGCCGTGGGCCATGACTACCATTCAATCCGCATCTTCGTTGATAAGTGACGGTCCGATGGTCGCACACTGCTTACATCTCCCGCTCGAACCATCCTGATCTCACCCGTGTCTGTTTTTACCCTCAGTGCGCCATCGAGATCCAACCCATTCGTCGTACCCTCAAGTTCTTCATCGCCGTTTGAGACCCGTACTCTTTTTCCGCTAGCGTAAGACGATCGCTCCGACCATTCCCGAATTATGTTCTCTGTACCATGCGCCAAATGCAGCATTTCATAACGTCGCTGAAGCGCGCGAATTACAGCCTGCAAGACAGCTTCGGGTGTCGAGATTTCGCCCGTCACTGCGTCCACCGACGTTGCGGTGTCCTTCAACTCGGCCGGAAACACTTTACCTGTCAGATTAATACCGATGCCCAGGACCAGCGCACGTCCCAGGGCAGTCTCAACGGTCTCCCCCAATATTCCGCATAATTTTTTGTCGTTAACCAGAATGTCGTTCGGCCATTTTATGTCTGTCTTGAGGGCACAGGCACCAAGTAAAGCGTCGTGGACAGCGACTGCCGCCATCAATGTAAGCAAGGGCCAAAGGCTCTGGGCCAACTGCGGGCGAAGGACAATACTAAAATAGAGACCAGCATCTTTCGGCGAAACCCAATCGCGCTGCAGTCGGCCACGACCTGCTGTCTGCTCACGTGCCACAACACAAAGACCTTCGGGCTGGCCTTCAATAGCGCGTTTGGCAGCTTCGAGGTTTGTCGAAGACAATGAATCGAAGCGCAGGATTTGCGGAGTGAACTCAGCCATCGTTTGGTCGGACCATTAATCCTTTAACGGTTAGAGCGTTGAGCGCTGCGCCAGCTCCAGTGCCTGATGTATTAGTTCGCGCACCATTCCATCGAAATCACGAAAACGCTGGTCCTGGGTTTGGCCCTGCACATATCGAAAATAAATCTGCTGAATCACTACCGCAACCTTAAATCGCAAACAGACGAGGCGCGATGACTGACCTTCCAATGATCTCATTAACAAGGGCCTGACCAATGTAACCGATTCCCATGCCTCCCCACTCGCGCGGAAGATTTGGCGCCCAAAGATCCAGGGCCTTCACCATGGCTTGTAAGTCGCCCTCGAGATCAGCCGGTAGGCCTTCATGCTCGATCATCTTTGGTTCGTTGGGGTAAACATATTGCTCCATGAATGCTGCGACCTTTTGCCGCGTGCTTTCCAACTCCGGTGATATGCTGAAGTCGATCATTTGTGAACCCTTTGGACCAGCGAATTCCAGTTAGAAAAACTGAGGAAGTGCCGCAATCGGAATTGCCGCGTCGAGTGCTAACATAAACAACAGCAGAGCAGCGGGATTGTAGCTTTAAGACAGCGGGTTAACCAGACTGCCGATTGCCACACTCAAAAAACAATCCTTCCTACACTTGCAGCACGGCCTTCACGGAATTCCCGGCGGGATTTCCATGCGCGGAAACACACTCTGCGCTAACATGCCAGTTGCTAGTCTCTAAGAAAGCCACGATTGCTCTGCCAATGAAGATCAAAGGCGGTAGCGGTGGTCCGTTAAGGACAGTTGCCATCATTCCGAATCGAAAATAGTCAACATGGCTTTCGGCGCCAATATTGATTGGTTTCCTATTCGTCTTTCATTCGCTGTTGCAAGCGCAGCAACATTGATTGCCCTGATAGCCGGCTCCGCATTGGCTTGGCTGCTGGCGCGCAAACGCTTTCCCGGACGCAACGTGATAGATTCAATTATCACGCTGCCTTTGGTTTTGCCGCCTACCGTTCTGGGTTATTACCTTCTTGTTTTATTGGGAACCCGTTCGTCCCTGGGTGGTTTTCTTTACCACCGGTTGGGTATCCGTCTGACATTTACGGTGGGAGCAGCGATCATTGCCGCAACGATTCATGCGCTTCCGCTGGTTACAAAAAGTCTTCGAGCCGCGTTTGAGGGAGTGGATATGGAGCTTGAAGCAGCGGCACGAACACTGGGACTCAGCAGTCGTCTCATCTTTTTTCGCGTAACCTTGCCACTCGCGTCACGAGGCGTTCTAGCTGCGACCGCACTCGCGTTTGCCCGTGCACTAGGTGATTTCGGCGTCACCATCATGATTGCCGGAAACATTCCCGGCCGAACCCAAACTGCTTCTGTTGCGATTTACGATGCGGTCCAGGCGGGACGTGATAACGAAGCATTCACCCTCGCAGTGATCGTTTCTCTGATCGCCGTTGTGATGCTCTATTTCATTAACCGCTTTGGCAGGTTGAGATGGTAGGTAACTGCGTTGAATCGATTGGGCGCGGGTGTTAGTAGTGAGCGGCCGCACCAATTGAAGAATTGTGGAACTGTCGTGTAACTACGGCAGATTTCGGTGCGCGAAAACCTAATGCTCTGGCGGAACCATCCTCTCTGCAGCGACACGAAGCACTTCGTGCACCTCTCTATCCCAATAAGCCCATATGTGAGCACCGGGGAGTTGCCGATACTCGTGAACTACTTTGCGTTCCAGGAGAACGTCAACAAAGTCGCGATTAGCCTTGAGCCAGGGATCATCTGTACCACAGTCAAGGTAAAAATACGGAAGCAATGGTTCGCGCAGCTTGGGAAATTCACGCACGAGCCGCTGTAAGTCATTGGCATTGCGCGTAGGACTGTCCGGCTCCCCGAAGATCTCCTTGATTGACTGATCGTCATTCCGTTT
>JALYTI010000299.1 GCA_030854375.1 Acidobacteriota bacterium
GCGTTCTCCTGGACCTTACGATTTTCAACAGCGAGTTGAAGACTCGACGGAGAAACTGTTGAATTAACGGCTGTACCTACATTCTGGCTCAACTTGTCCTGGGCCACCGTTACATTTTCCCAAACGCCACTCTGCGAATTCTCACGTTTGGCCGCGAGTTTGATCTCTTTCGTGGCTACGACGTCGGCAGAACTGCTAAAGACTGCGGCGCGCTCACTACCGCGTCCACTCCATCTCCCGTGCTCCACGCAAAACGCGGCGATGGGCATCTTACCCGATCGCGGTGGGACGATTAGATCGACCGCCAGCATTCTGTCTTGTTGTCCGCCTTTTACAATGTCGCCGGACTGAACGAAGACGTCCTCATTCGAGAGATTCTCAATGGAGAGTTCATTGACGTCTTTGGTTTCATAGACGACAACTTTCTTCTGTTCCAGCGCTTCCTGCAATGTAAGGAAAGTTTTTCCGGATAAAAGATTTTTCCCATGAACCAGAAAGATGGTCAGATTTTTGTGGGTGTAGGGACCAGACAGACGATACTCGCCTGCCTGAATTTGTTCCTGGTTTCCTTGGCCCGTCGCGACATTGATTAGCATCCCTGTGGCCACGATGACCGATAACAAAACCAACCCGACTGTTAATACAAACGCATGTTTCTTCATTGTTTTGTCTCCTCAAGAGCGCCCTGGGACACTCTTCGAACACTCCACGCCAGCCCGCACTCCACGCTGAGTGAAAAATTGTTGCCGGGGAGATCTGCTCGGGGAGACTCCTCTTGGAAATTATCGCGAGATTACCCCTGGACCTTCGAGGAGACTTGGAAGCTAATGCCTAACGGTTGGTAGAACGATGATGGAGAGACTTCTTGCAATGAGACGGAAGATTACGGGAAAGCGTTGCCTGCTGCGACCAACGTTACGACGTCAGGCTGGCTCCAGTATCCTCGAGTCAAACCTGCGTTCTCGTTATTCTGATTGGATCGTCGGCGGATCGGCGTGGGGGACGAAGCAGCGGCGGCAACGGGCCTCGTACATTCCTGCGGCGCCGACCGCAACGCGTTCTTCCGATTCGAATATGCGCTGTGAGTAGTTAGCCGGTTGACCGCACTTCATGCAGATGGCGTGCGTCTTGGTGATGTATTCGGCGATGGCGAGTAGTTGAGGCATCGGCTCCCAGGGCTTGCCGGTGTAGTCCTGGTCGAGGCCGGCGATGATTACCCGCACGCCTCTCTTCGCTAGTTGAGTTGCTACGTCTACCAATGCATTATCAAAAAATTGCCCTTCATCGATTCCCACCACTTCGGTGTCTGGTTCGACTCTCGCTAATACCTCCGATGCGCTACGAATGTTTGCCGACTCGTGCCGCATTTCCGAATGAGACACGATGTGGTCATCCGAAAACCGTGAATCAATCTCAGGCTTGAATACCTGCACCTTCTGACGAGCGATCTTTGCCCGTCGCAAACGGCGGATCAATTCTTCCGACTTTCCCGAAAACATAGAGCCGGCAATCACTTCGATCCAGCCGCTGTTGGGCCGAAAGTGAGGTGCTGGTTCCCCATCGTTAACCTGTGCGATTAGTTCTTCCATTTGTTGTTATGCAGACTGGATTTTGACTCCGAGCTGTTTGCGTTATCTCAAGTGTACATCTCCTTATTGTAGAAGGGCGCGAAGGCGGCGATCAGGGCCAACTCAAAACTCATTGAACGTGTGACCATATCGCGCGAGAGAATGCCCCACGCTCCCTGGCGGCTGCGCACGTCTTGTGTACCCGCAACCTCATCAATCACAAGTCCGAGTTCACGACGGCCCTCAATAACTTTCTTTGCGAGTGATGCAGGAACACTAATGGAAGGGCTGGAGCCAAACGTTCCGTTTTTACCATCGGTTGCGTACGCCCAGCCTCGCAGGAACGTATGCCATTGACCTTCAATCGAGATTGTATGAAATCCGCCTTCCAACCCAACGTAAAGGTACGCTTCTATTCGCTGGGCCCAGAGTTGATCGCGGATCGCGAGTGCCCTCTCGCGCGCCCCTTGCATCAACTCCCAATCATTGAGCGGCATCGCGGGCACATTTGTGTCTACCGCCCGGGCGAGCACACTAACTTCAGCCCAGGACGGATCTATCTCGGCAACCCTCGCGACGGCCGCGCGAACAGCCATAATCTTCGCGGCACGATCAGATCCTAACGCGATGGTCCTAACTTGAGCCGGGGCTTGCTGGTTCAAAGTAGCAGAATAGAACCGAAAACTTTAGTCGAGCGAAACGCGTAGGCTATAACACAGCGACGCTTGCCGTCAAAAGTTTGCGCCGCAATACCTCGCTTGACTTTAGTTATTGCGGATTGTGTAATCGAATCATGCTCACCGCCGCATTAAGAGTTTGAGCTTTGGCTGTCCGTTCTGGAGAACAATAAGCTAAAGATCGGCCTTCGAATCAGGAAGTTCGAAACTCTTAAACTTTGAGCCCTGAGCGTTGGAGGTTTTTTTGAGTTCGCTTGATGAATTAATTTACGATTGGAACACTATAGATCCCGCGTTCCCTCCTCCCAATCGTCACATTGGGTTCGACGATGAAACCCTGCGTGATGGTTTGCAATCACCCTCTGTGAGCGAGCCACCCGTGGAACAGAAGATCGAGCTGCTCCATCTTATGGATGCGTTAGGCATCGACACTGCTGACATCGGATTGCCGGGAGCAGGCGGAACTCATGCCGCCGGAGTAGAGATGATGGCGCGTGAAATAGCCGAGAAGAAGTTGAAAATACGGCCCAATTGCGCCGCGCGCACTCATCGGAATGACATACTTCCAATCATCGAAATCTCGCAGCGCGTAGGCATCCCGATTGAGGCCTGCACTTTCATCGGGTCCTCCGCGATAAGATTTTTTGCGGAAGACTGGACGCTGGATAAGCTCCTTAAATTGACGGAAGACGCCGTGACATTCGCCGTGAGTGAAGGCGTGCCCGTAATGTATGTCACTGAAGACACGACGCGCGCAAACCCGGAAACCATTCGTGCGCTTTATACAACTGCTATCCGCTGTGGGGCTAAGGCCGTTTGCGTTTGCGACACTGTAGGACATTCAACTCCGGACGGTGCGCGCTCTGTGATTCGATTCGTCAAAGACATCATTCGGGAGCAAGGCGGCAACATCCGATTAGACTGGCACGGCCACCAGGATCGAGGTCTTGGAGTGATCAACTCGATAGCTGCGATCCAAGGCGGAGCTGATCAGGTTCACGGCTCAGCACTCGGCATGGGCGAGCGAGTAGGCAACACACCCATGGATCAGTTGCTAGTGAATTTGAAGCTCATGGGATGGATTCAGAATGATCTATCTCGTCTGGGAGAGTACTGCGCCGCGGCGTCGAAGGCCTGCGGGTGGGCCATACCTTACAACTATCCGGTATTTGGGCGCGACGCATTTCGGACGGCAACGGGCGTCCACGCTGCGGCAGTCATTAAGAGTTACAAGAAAGGCGATCGGCAGCTCGCTGATATGGTTTATTCTGGCGTTCCCGCTGGACTGTTTGGGCTTGAACAAGTTGTCGAAATCGGACCGATGAGTGGTAAATCGAATGTGATCTACTGGCTCCAGAAGCGAGGTATCGAACCGAGCGAGGATCGCGTATCTCGGATTTTTGATCGAGCCAAGCAAGCGTCGGCTGTTTTGGACGACGACGAGATAATGAAGCTGGTCTGAACGGGATGCGGTGGGGCGATCGACGAGAATGCCTAAGGGGCGCAGAACGCTCGGCGACAGTACAATAGATTCGTCACATTCTCCGATAACGCCGAGTCGTGATGGAGGACTGAAGACGAGAAACTCCAGCAGCAAGCAGGAGTTTAGGCCAGCAAGGGTTGCGAAAGACTAAGGGGTAAAGGGAATCATCCCTTTACCCCTTACCCTTTAACACTTGTTGCTTGATTTTTTCTAGTTGATCGAAATCGTAATGGTGGCTGAGCCCGCCTTCCCTGCTGGGAAGCGTTTCTGACGTGCAATGCGCAACGCAGTTGCGTCTCCACCCGATGCCTGCGTAACCCGACCCGATTCATCATACGTAACGGTGACCGAAACTTTCTTTGGTCCAGACTTGGCTGATTCAGTGCCCCC
>JALYTI010000300.1 GCA_030854375.1 Acidobacteriota bacterium
TTCAGCTAACCGTCTTACTGTTCTTCCCTGCTTTCGAATTCCCTTAGAATCTCTTTGTATCTTGCGTTGTCAGGCTCAAGTATCACCGCGGCCTTCAGTGCCTTCGACGCTTCTGCATATCTCTTCTGTCTAAACAAACTGAATCCTAAAAGAGCGTGCCATTCCGCATTGTCAGGATCATTAAACGTGGCATTCTTCAATTCTATTTCGGCCTCGGGAAACTTTTTCCTCTGAAGTAGCGCATTGCCTAAATATGCGTGCAACGCTCCGGTTTGCATGGTGATGTCGGTAACCGCCGATACTCGTGCCGGTCGACCCGGAAGAGCGTTTGCGGTGCTCGTATCAGACGGTAGGCTTCCACGTCCAGAACGTCTTGTAAAGTCTGGTTCGAAAATCTTATTTGAAGCTGACAGGGATGCGGCTCGTCGATACATCCGCGCTGCTTCTTCGTAATGCTTCTGGTCATACCAAATGTTAGCCAGTCCTATATAAGGCCTCGGATCTTTAGGGTTGAGTTTCGCAGCCAGTTTGTATGCTTTCTCGGAGTCGATATATCGCGGAGGCTTTGTCTCCCGCGCAGAATTCCCGAGATCCAGGGCATCTTCTATCGCGTTCGTTGATTCACGTGCGACCTGGACTGTGTCATTAGCATTGATTTTTCCGGACGCCGGAATTGCCTGGCCGCGCCCCTGGGTGGGTGAGTGTTCACTCGTCCGGCGAACCAGAGGGTTCCTCGGATGCTGAATGAAGACAATCGATGCTCCGCCAGGAGGATCCTGAGCGGCAGCCGCGCCGATGTTGAGGGACACAAAAGGCAACAACAAGATCAGTGTCACCAATCGAGGCTGGGAAGCAAACATTTATGATCTCCTTACCCGGTTCGCTTAAGGAAACTACTGATATTGCAAATGTGAAGCCAAGTCAATGTGTGGCTGGCCCCTTTAACCCAAACATTAACTTGACGATTCAAAGTGCAGCAATTTCGCTCCGCTTAGCTTAGATTATTTGCAAGTGGCGCGTCAGTAGGAAATGCTTTACAATTGGTTGTCTTTGCATAGGGGGCGAGACGGCAGTTTGGGCGGCTCGCCCTTTCCTGCAAAAAGCCGCAATTAATCAGTAACTGGAAATCATGGAAGAATATTCAGATCATGCTCCTGCCGACGTTGCCTGGTACCCGATGGTGCCGATTCGTGACGTTGTCATTTTTCCCTTCACAAAAGTCGCATTCAAAATCGGCCGGCAAGGCTCGGTGCGGGCGCTCGAGCAAGCTCTTGCCGCTGACCGTACTATTTTCCTGGCGACGCAGCACGACGCGACCATTGACGAACCGTCGCCTGAACAGATCTACGCAGTAGGAACACTGGGTCGCATTCTCCAATCGCAGAAGCAGGACAACGGCCAGATCAAGGTGGTCGTCGAAGGACGGGAACGCGCTACCACGGTGCGTGTGGAGAATACCGACGGTGCATTCATGGCGTTGGTAAAACGCGCGCCTATCGTCAACGAAGAAGGTACGCGTCTTGACGCCCAGGTCCTGAAAATCGGTCAACTGGTAGAACAACATCTGCGTCTGGCGCCGGAAAGTCAGACAGACGCCCTTCAAACCGCTCTCCGTAATCAGAACCCTTCGCACCTTGCTGACGCGCTCGCTTCCCAGTTACGGATCACCGTGGAAGATAAGCAGGGGTTGCTCGAATTGTTTTCATCCCAAGCCCGCCTACAACGGCTGATTGAGTTGTTGGAGCTTGAAATTGAAAAGCGCCAACTCGATCGCTCAATTCAAACCCGTGTGAAGCGGCAAATGGAAAAGGCGCAAAAAGAGTATTACCTCAACGAGCAGATCAAGGCGATTCACAAAGAGCTGGGCCGCAAGGACGAAAAAGCTGAGCTTGAAGATCTGAAGAAGAAGATTGAAGAAGTCGGCATGAGTGAGGAGGCCAAAGGGAAAGCGATGCAGGAGCTGCATCGTCTCGAGGCCATGCCGCCAATGTCTGCTGAAGGAACTGTTTCGCGCACCTATATAGATTGGTTAGTCAGCGTGCCCTGGAAACAGAAGTCAAAAGAGATTAAGGACCTGGCCAAGGCTGAAGAGGTTCTTAACGAAGACCACTTTGGTTTGGAAAAGATTAAGGAACGTATTCTCGAGTATCTCGCCGTTCGGCAACTGGTAAAGAATCCCAAAGGGTCGATTCTCTGCTTTGTTGGCCCTCCGGGCGTCGGCAAGACTAGCCTGGGGAAATCTATTGCTCGTGCCACAGGTCGCAAGTTTGTTCGCTTGTCGCTCGGCGGCGTGCGTGATGAAGCCGAAATCCGTGGGCATCGTCGCACCTACATTGGAGCACTGCCCGGCCAGATAATTCAGATGATGAAAAAGGCGGGAACCATAAATCCCGTCCTGCTGCTCGACGAAGTTGACAAGCTTGGCGCTGATTTCCGCGGTGATCCCAGTTCGGCGTTGTTGGAGGTTCTCGATCCTGAACAGAACCACACGTTTCAGGATCACTATCTCGACGTCGAGTATGATCTCTCCAAGGTTTTCTTTATCGCCACCTCAAACGTGCTGCACACGATTCCGCCTGCTCTGCAAGACCGGCTGGAGATTTTGCGACTTTCCGGTTACACCGAGCGCGAGAAGCTGGAAATTGCCAAGCGCCATTTGGTTCCCAAGCAAGCAGAGGCCAACGGTCTGAAACCTGCGCAACTCGATTTTACCGACGAGGGACTGCTTGAAATAATTCGCCACTTCACTCGTGAAGCCGGCGTTCGCAACCTCGAGCGCGAAATTGGATCTTGCTGTCGCAAACTCGCCCGTCGTTTCGTTTCGGAAAGCGTCGCTGAAGATGCTAAAGAGACTGTAGATGCCGCTCGCGTGCGCGAGATGCTCGGGCCCATCAAGTTTCGCCAGCAAGGCGTCGCTGCTGAAAGTGAAGTCGGCCTGGCAACGGGACTTGCCTGGACCGAAATTGGCGGAGAAGTTTTGCAGATTGAAGCAACCCTAACCAAAGGGCGTGGCGGTGTGATGCTCACCGGCAAGCTGGGTGACGTGATGCAAGAATCTGCTCAGGCGGCGTTGACGTGCATTAAAGCGCGTGCTGAACGTCTGGGAATGAGCATAGACATCATCCGCAAGCGCGACCTGCATATTCATATCCCGGAAGGCGCGATCCCCAAGGATGGACCGTCAGCCGGCATTACCATGGCTACGGCAATGGCGTCGGCACTTACTCGTGCTCCTGTGCGCAAGAACGTGGCGATGACGGGTGAGATCACTTTGCGAGGTCGTGTTCTGCCGATTGGCGGCGTAAAAGAGAAACTGCTCGCCGCGCATCGTTTTGGGATCGACACAATCATTCTGCCCAAAGACAATGAGAAGGACCTACCGGAGGTTCCTGAGGAGGTTCGCAATGCGCTCTGCATCAATCTCGTAGAAACGATTGATGAGGTGCTGGCGCTTGCGCTCGAGGAAGCATGTCCGACTGATGCCGCCACAGACGCGGCGAAGACGCCACCCCTCTGGACGACCGAGCCACCTTCGCAAGGCATTCAAACAAGTTAATCCGGTTTCAGCTACGAAGACGTTCAAAGTTTAAGCTTTAGGGCTAGCAACCCGCCGCGCTGCATCGAGCCGGGTTGGGCGCGTGGAGACCTTCGGCAGTTCCGCTACCCACGGTTGTTGATGGCGATTCCGCGACTACCCGCCAAAGCTTGAGCTGTAAACTTCTGGATAGAAACGTTAACGCTAAATTTCGATTTGAACCCCCAAAGGAGAACAACAATGAGCAAACAGCAGGACGCAGACTTAATTCTGAAGCTTTATGACCTCAGGCGCGAACCCGTGATGCGCGAAGCCCGCAACTGGTTCTTCACGTTTAACCCCACGACCACACAGGACGTCATGGAAGCGTTGATGAGCGAGCAAAGCGGCTACTATCGCATGGTCATTTCTTATTGGGACATGGCCGCCGCACTCGTTAATAACGGGGCGATCGATGAGCAGTTGTTCAATGAAACGAACGGCGAGCACATCTTCATCTATGCGAAGATCGCCCCCGTTATCGAGGAAGTTCGCACGATGTTTGGATCGCCCGATTTCCTGCACAATCTCGAAACGCTCGTAA
>JALYTI010000301.1 GCA_030854375.1 Acidobacteriota bacterium
TGCTCCATCCTTCAAATAATAACGACGATCCGCGTAAAACTTTATCCAGTCAGCTCCATACTTTACCTGCTCGCGGACAGCCTTTCGAATGTTGTCGGCCCCGTCAACCACCTGGACGCCTTCCGGCATTTTCAGCTCCCAGGAATAACCAAGCAGCGGATACATGCCTGTCGCCGAAAATGCACGGGTCGAGACAAACAAACGGGGACCCGGAATCACCCCGCGATTTATTGCAGTCTTAACATCAACATCGGCAAACATCGCGCCTTCTGTTTCCAGGTCGCGCATTACCGTAAATCCATTCAACAAGCCCGTGCGGGCTGCAACTGTTGCACGGATGGTGCGATAAGGAATTGACTCCTTCAGCAGCTGTTCATCGTAATCAGCTGCGGTAATGTCGCCTTGCAACAAAATGTGTGTATGACAATCGGCGAGACCGGGAAGGACTGTGGCGCGAGAGAGATCGATAACCTGGGCCCCTTGTGGGACCGTTTTTTCAACTTCCGCGAGCGCGCCCACTAACTTAATGCGTTGACCTTCGATGAGAATGCCCTGGTTGTTCAGAACGCGTCCGCCACGCACGTCGATTAACCGGCCCGCTTTGATGAGGACCAGCGTTGGTGTAGTCGCTTTGCTTTGTGCAAACAGTGCGGCTTGCAGCACGGAGAAACACACAATTAGTGCGAACGTTATTTTTTTCATCTTTCCTCCAGAATTCGGGGAGACTTATGCGACTGTTTAGAGACGGCACTTGCGCCGCGGATTGGGTAACGACACCCGTGGACAATCCATAAACAAATGTCACTAGCGCCACGGGCGGACAAGTCCGCTCTCTAAACAATGACTGGGTTGATCTATTCTCAAAATCCCTTTCGTTTGAGCCACTCACGAACCACGTCTGCCTGGCCACGCTTGTTTGCGTCAACTTCATAGTTCAACTGCCGCATCTCTTCAGTCGAAATCGCATGCGCCAGCTGCTGGAGCACCTCCCTCAATGAATCAAGACGCGATAATGAATCGCTTCGCACAAGATAGACAGCTTCATAAGGCGGAAAATAATGTCGATCATCTTCGAGTTGCACAAGATCGAGCGCCGCTATTCTTCCTTCAGTTGAATTGCCGGCAATCAGATCAACCTTGCCGGAAGCAAGCGCGATGTAAGTGAGTGACAAATCCATCTCGCGCGGCGGTTCAGCGAATTTCAGACCATAAGTTTTGGCAAAGCCAGGATAGCCGTCCGCGCGCGACATGAAATCCTGGCCAAAACCTGCGCGCCAATTTCGCGCGTAAGGCGTGGCGTCAGAAATCGTTTTCAGCTTGAGTCGTCTGGCTTCAGCGCCACGCACGAGGATCGCAAAAGTGTTTTCGAAACCGAGCGGTTCGCTCACCACCACGTTGAATTTTTCCGCGTACTCTTTCTTGACTTGCTCATAAACTGCGCGAGGGTCGGTTATGGGAGGATGTTTTAGTATCGCAGTGTAAGCCGTGCCCGTGTATTCAGGATACAGATCGATTTTGCCGCCTATCAGCGCATCATGCGGCAGGTTTCCGCCCAGCTCAAAGTTGCGTTGAACGGCTACGCCGCGCGCTTCCAGCATCTGCGCCACAATTTCGCCGAGAATAGCAGACTCTGTGAAGTCTTTTGAGCCAACCACCACGCGCCCGCTCGTCGATGTAGAGGTTCCGGAAAGCGAGTTGCGCGAGCCTGCGTAAATTGCGGCAACCACGATAAGAAGAAACAAGACCAGCGCAAATAACTTCAGCCGTGAAGTCGCTTTTGCTGGCCTGCGACGAACTGCCGAGAAGTGTCGTTCAAGCAATCCGAGAGAAAAGTCCGCAGCTAAGGCCATCAAAGCTGATGGCACGGCACCGGCCAGTAGAAGGTTATTATCAAACTGCCGGATGCCGCGAAAGATGAAGACCCCAAGACCGCCGGCTCCAACTGCCGCCGCAATTGTGGTGACACCGATTGCAATCACCATCGCCACTCGTACGCCGGTGACGATCACGCTCATCGCCAGCGGCAGTTCGACTTGCCACAGGATCTGCCGCCCAGTCATTCCCATGGCAACCGCAGCTTCGCGCACGTTGGCGTCGACACCGAGAATACCGGTGACAGTGTTGCGGATAATCGGGAGCAACGAATAAAGCACCAGGGCGACGATTGCTGTACGCGCCCCGATGCCGCCGATAAATGGAAGTGGAATAAGAAAACCAAAAAGGGCAAGACTGGGAATCGTCTGCATCACATTCGCGATCCCTAAAACAGGACCGCTAAGAGATTTTTTCCGGGTTAAGAGTATTCCGGTGGGAAGTCCGATGGCGACGGCAATGGATGTTGAAATCAATACCAGCTCAAGGTGTTCGCGCAAACGCGTCAGCAGCTCGGGCCAGTTTTGCTGCAGGAAGTTCCAGAGCGTCATGCACCTTCCTCCGTCGGAGGAACTTTAGCCGCGGGGAGCCGGAGCGTTTCAAGGTAGGCAAGGGCCTGCTTGTCTTTCGACTTCAGAAAGTTCTCAGGCGTGTCCAGTAACAGAAGCCGCCCTTCATGCATTAGTCCGATGCGAGATCCGAGCAGCAACGCCTCGCGCACGTCGTGTGTCACTAGAACGGCGGTCTTGCGAAGTCGCCTCGTAAGTTCCGCAAACTGCCGCTGCAGACTAGTGCGGGTCAAAGGATCAAGTGCGCCGAATGGTTCATCTAACAAAAGAAGTGGCGGCTCAGCAGCGAGAGCTCGAGTCACACCGACACGCTGCCGCTGCCCCCCTGACAGCTCAGCGGGATATCGATGCGCGAAATCCTTCGGATCCAGTCCGACGAGCGAAAGTAGTTCCTGCACACGCTGCTTAATTTTCGTTTCATCCCAACCTTCAAGCGCTGGAACAAGACCAACGTTTCTTTCAACAGTGAAATGAGGGAAAAGACCTCCTTCCTGAATTACATATCCAGTGCGACGCCTGAGGCGAATCACGTCCCATTCGGAAGTTGCTTTCCCTTCGACCAGTACCTCACCCGAGCTGGGTACGAAGAGGCGATTGATGAGTTTTAGCGTCGTTGTCTTTCCACTGCCCGACTCGCCGAGAAGCACGAGTGTTTCGCCCTGGCGAACTGTAAAACTTAGGTGGGAAATTACCGGCGCGGAAGTTGAAGCATGAGAGAAACTTACATCGCGAAATTCTACGAGGGGATTGTTAGTTTGCCCTGACATTGATCAGAAGGTGCGGACTAAGCAGATTGGATGACGACTGAGGAGCGGGGGACAGGCGCCTTTCTGACGATGAAAAATGAGAAATGGAAAATGAAAGAACCAAAGATTTTTCATTTGTCATTTTCCATTTCTCATTTTTCATCGTCGGAAGGGGGCATGCCCCCGCTTACGTTGCCGGCAACTCAAAATCTTCAAACTGCCAATAAGAGGTTGCTGCTGAACTGTTTCTCGTGGTCCACCCATGTATGGGCCCGGGTGAATCCAGTCTTAGAAGCTAATTCCGTAATGTCGGACAAATCGTACTTATAAGAATTTTCAGTGTGAATTTGTTCGCCCTCGCTGAATTGAACTTCCATATCCAGTTCGCTAATCGTGACCGTTTGCTGTCGCAGACTCTCGATGTAAATTTCGACGCGTCCGATCCTTTCGTTATAAAACGCGTGGTGCTGAAATGACCTTAGGTCAAAGTCCCCGCCAAGCTCGCGATTGATTCGGGCCAGCACGTTTAAGTTGAAGGCGGCAGTCACACCAAGTGCATCGTTGTATGCCGCCTCAAGAACCTTTTTGTCCTTTTTCAAATCCGCTCCCAGCAACAAGGCGTCTCCCTCCCTTAGCACCTGACGCAATGCGCGCAGGAATCGCAGCGCCTCCTCCGGATCGAAGTTGCTGATATTCGAACCCAGGAAGAGCGCGAGGGTTCGGACTCGCGGCTTCTTGCCCAATTCCGCGAGTCCGGCAAAATAATCCGCGGCGTAAGCTTCGACCGTTAACTGCGGATAGGATTGCAAAAGGATTCGCGAGCTGCTGTCGAGCGCTGATGCGGATATGTCAACTGGAAGAAAAACAAGTTCATTCTGTTTTCTCAAGAGCGCTTCAATAATCAGCCGGGTCTTTGAGGCACTACCAC
>JALYTI010000302.1 GCA_030854375.1 Acidobacteriota bacterium
TATCCACGGCGCGCAGTTCAGTCGTCCCACCCCCGTTTGGTCCCATGCCCGAAAGCAGATCAGGAGCAATAGCTACGTAACCGGCCCCAGCCAACTGATCGGTTAGGCTTTGTACCCAATCGCTCATACCAAAGATTTCGTGGATGACGATCACTGCTGTCGCCTTCGTCTTCACTTCTGGATAGACAATAAACGCGCTAATCTCGCGTTCAGAGTTGCTGCCGCCGGGCTTGTACTTCACCTTCACCCACTCTTGATGGCGAGGCGATTTCGCGAGGTGTTGTTTGGCCCAGTCCTGCGCTTCAGAAGCCTGACTTGACTCTGATGCGCTCCCGGATCCCGGGTGATGGTCCATCTGCTGGTTCGAATTCGCATGCAGGGCTGACGCACAGCTCGTGAATGTAATCAGGCTGACCAGCAGCAGAATCTTGCTGAACGGAGATTCCCCTATGTTTAGTACTAGACTTCGCATCATTCCTCCGTGAGCGAAATGATTTGACGGTTTAACTGGACGAACAGATAACTCCGCCCACTTCTGCATGAGTAGCTTCAAATTTTCTTACTGTTGTTTTTGGAGCCTACGATGCCTGCCGCGACAGCTTCTGACATAAACTACCCGGTACTGACCGTCGGATTTACAACCTGACCAAGGTATTCGCTGAGTTGTTCACGATCCCCATCGCTGATGTTCGTTATGCTGGCACCTATCAGATATCCTCTCTTTTCACCCGCGGCAAAAAGCCATTCATAACGTGTCGGTTGCAATTCGATATCAATCATCGTAGTCGGCAGACTGAGAATGATTCGTACCGTCGAGCGTTCACCAAAAAACTTCACATCGTCCTGGTGGACCCCTGGAACAATAAGCGACAAACCCGTCGCGCTGATGTCGCGCGTGTGTCCGATAATAGATGGTGATGGTTGCGAACCTTCGGCTGACGACATGTCAGACGGTGCGGTCGTGAAAAGTAGTCGCGCAGCACGTTCCACGTTGTAGCGCACAGCGCTCCTGCGCTCGATCACGCCCATGGACGCCTCAGCTGGCTGAGCTTGCTTGAGTGCCCGATCGGCACTCTCTTTCAAGGCGTCTAACCATCCCTCCTTCTGCAGAATTGCTCGGGCAACTTTTTTCTCAGCGTCTTGCAATTGGAAAGGTTTAACCAGGTAGTCGGCGGCGCCCATCTTGGTGAGGTCGCCAATATACTGATGGTAATCAATGCCAGTAATAATTATCACGTGAGTGTCAGGCCAGCGCTGGCGGATATGGCCCAGAAGTTCCAATCCGCTCATCCCGGGAAGCGAAATGTCTACTATTGCCACGGCATACGCCTTCGATTCCAAAAGGCTCAACGCTTGCTCAGCAGTGTCCGCTGTATGACAGGTATGTTCCGCGCCGAATAGTTCCGAGAGAACTTCACGGATGGTCGCGTCATCATCAACAATCAGTACGGAAGCCATATCTACAATCTCACTTTATCTTTTCGTTTCGGCTAACACTCAGAGGCTTCTCTTCTTGAAGGTCATCAACACCCGCCAGTTCCATTGCCACGTTCAGTAGGGCCTATCCGAACCGTAGAATTGGAAACGAAACGCGCTTGGGTTCGTTTACATTATCGAGCGGATTCTCGCTCGTGGCAATTAATAGACCGACTTTCGCCGCGTAGTATTCCACGATTTTTCTTTCAAGATAGGATCCAACGTCTTATGCTCGGAAAATTCTACGATTCCTTCCAGGGCCCACCGTATGTTGTTTGATACGGATCGGCTACGGCACCTACATATTGCCAATGGAGTCGCGCCAATTGCCGGATGTGAAGAAAGTCGTGAGCCAACCATGAGGCAAAAAGATCACCAGCAGAGAGAGACCTGCCATCTGGATGTGCGTAGCGGTTGTCCCAAACGGGCGTAGACAACTCCTTTAACCATAATAGAGATTTTTGCCGCTCGCTAAAGAAGTTCTGCAGTGACGTTTCCAGCTCTCTTTCATTATAACCACGGTTGATAACCCAATTTTGTGGATCGATAGGCGGCCAGGGTCGGTTGGGATCTGCGAGCACCGATTCTATTCGCGCCCGAAAATCCTCCCTTTCTTCATCGTAGAGATGATTTATGACTTCCAACATCGACCACTTGTCGGGTGCTGGTTTCCATCGGGCCTGCATTAGGTTGGCGCCTTTGAGCAGGCCCTCAAACACGTCCCGATTCGTCGATAACCGATCACTAAAGAAGATAAGGTTCATCTTCGGCTCCCTTGGCATCGGATAGTAAAAACGCAATCATTCCTCAAGGCCCACGACGGGAGAATTCTCCATATGAGCATCCCCGTGATGATCACATTAGATCTGATAGGCTCTGCGCGGCGCGTGCTGTTGCCGAATACTTCAATTTAGGAAATAATGAATGGTGAATTCGAATTTATATAAGCTTGGGCCAGATTCCGATCATTTCAAGAGCAACCGTCAAGGAGATTACGTGCCAGACGAGCAAAGAGTAGCTAACAATTCCCAAACGTACGTCGTCGAGGCCGACGAATTTTCCTACGAGACGATCGAACAGGAGAACGGCCAAGCCACCGTCGTTAGGTTCGAGTTGGACAATTCCCGCTTTCAGGCCGGAGACGTGGTGGTAGTCCTCTCAGGTGGAGAGATACACTTCCACGGAATGATCGGCAGGCTTGCTGAGGGCTGGGCAACTGCCACCGATCGTCGCGGCTCTCTTCTTCCCGCCACCGTTCAGTAAACTTCTGATTAGACGCCAAACTTATTTGACTCCTCACCGTTTGTAACCAGCCGGATAGTGAACCTCGACACCCGGTGTTGACGGTGTGATCTTTACCCGGTGAAAACCCTTCTTAGGATGTGTAGAAAGATATGTCAGCGCTATTTGTCTATCGAGCGTGGAATTTAGTTCTCTGATGTATGGATCGAAGCTTGTGGGAGCGCCAAATCCTGAGAAAAATGCGCGGCCACCAGTTTCATCCGCCAACCTTTGCAGGGAACTCTGTGCGTTGGCTGTCAACATTGTATTTGTCGATGATATGACGGTCGGTGCAAAAAATGCGTATATGGCCACGCTGCGTCGTTGAGCTTCGCTTATAGCACGCTCAAGATCAAAGCTTTGCCCCGCCGAACTTGAATCGACGCCGCGGGATATATCCAGTCCATCCGAGATCAGAAGAATCGCTCGCCGGCCGGCGGGCTGCGAATCAAATCGCTTCAACGCTTCGATCACCTCAACGTACGGATTGAAGGGCGCGGCCCCAGCTACGCCAAGAGGAGGTCTGAGAGCCTTGGCAGCTTTCTCCAAATCAGCGGTAAATTTTTGACGCACCAGTAAACTACCCACGCGCAAGTAACCTACGGACACACGTGAGCCGCGGGGAAGCCGTCGTATAAAGTCGGCAAGCGATTTGATCTCGAGACCGATGGATGAAACCAAATCATCCTGGATGAGCACAATCAGACTTATGGGCGAGTTTGTTCCCATCGCCCGAATCGACAGAATGGTTTGGGGTTCGCCATCCTCACTGACCGTAAAATCCACCGTTTGTAGTTCTAGTTCGTTGTGCGGCGTCCGTTCCTTCACGCGGATCGTCAGAGGAATGATTACCGGTCTGCCGGCATCGTTCGGGTTACCTCTGGGCGACCCGTTCGGCGATTGGGCTGACCCTCCCTTGCCATACACAAGACAAATGGAAAGTATCACCGCGAAAAGACAGACAATCGCTCTTCGTGTTTGAACTCGCCTCATATGTGCTCCTCTTCGCATTAAGGTTGACGCATTATACAAGCATAAGCACCGCAAACGCTTATCGGCAGTTGCGGCTAAGCTGGCGAAGCCTTGTCTTACCAGTTAAGATCACAGAACGGACGGGATTAACAGTTGTACTCGTGAGATCAACGCGTGCTTCAGAAAACATCGGGAAAACTGGACGCTAGCGACGAAAGAGTGGCCCGGCTATTGAGTTGGACGCCATGGCTATCTTTCTTCGCTGTAACGCTCCCGCTCCCGATTATTTTCGTGGCGCTGTTCCTAGCGTCTGCCACGTCCGATTCCGCTGCAGTTTATCTCCTCCTTTCGTTTATTGCACTGGGATTGGGTCTAGTC
>JALYTI010000025.1 GCA_030854375.1 Acidobacteriota bacterium
GATGATTCCCGTCGCTTCGTCATTCGGGGTATCGTAACGATGCGCATAGATTGTGGCGGTGCTGGCCTGGAGCCAAACGCGAGGTGCGCGAGCTGCCCGGGTTATGGCCTCGCCTACGACTCGAGTGGATTTGATCCTTGAGTCGATGAGGATGCGGCGGTTCTCTTTAGTGTAACGACAATTGACACTTTGTCCCGCAAGATTTATGACTACGTCCGCTCCGTCCAGTTCCGCGATCCAGTCACCCAACGTCTCGCCGTCCCATTGCAAAACGCGCCACGGAGCGCTTGCCGGCTTGCGACTGAGAACACTGACATCATGCCCGCCGTCGTGAAAAGCGCGAGCGAGAATGGAACCAACCTGACCGGTGCCTCCAGGGATAACTATCTTCATGGATTCAATTTCTCTGCGGTGTTCGCGAGACTCTTTAGCATTAAGCGCCAAAAGAGCGAAATATAGTCGCTGGGCATCCGGCCAGGTTATGTAGACATTGGGTTTTGGTCTTAAGCGCTAAGGGCGCGAAATGTAATAGCCTGGGCCAACGGCCCAGGAATCGGAACAAAGAGTCCCTTGAGCGTTGAAGGCGCGAAATAATGTGTCGGCATTCTACTTTTCAGATTGTGAAAGACCGCGTTGTATTCCGCGCCTTCAGCGCTTTTAAGATACAACGTAACCTTATCCTGGGCCGTTGGCCCAGGCTTTTACATTTCGCGCCCTTGGCGCTTAAAACCGGACCCAACGTCTAAATAACACGGTTGGATGCCCAACCGACTGTATTTCTGTCTTCGGTTTGCAGAGTGAAGTAGTCATCGCCGCGGGGTAAGGCAAACGACTTCCAATTGCCGGCGTTGGTCAAGGACTTTGGAGTTCCACCAATTTTGCCGGTGGCTCCTGCTCTCGCTGCTTCCAACATAAAAGTAAACCGACGATGAACATGATGGCGCCCACGATGGCGGGCCCAAGATGAAAGAGATCGGTGTAACCCACAATAGGATGCACGCCTATGGCCGCGGCAAACCCTACTACTCCGGCAACACCTAATATTTGCCACAAACTTTTGGAAGGCGTCCCGCACCAAACACAGAAAAGCACAGTAATGCCCGCGGTTCCGATCGCCCCGCCAAAGCCTGCGCGGTCATGCGCAATTAATGGTATCAAGCGTGCGCTGATGGTCTGAAGATCCGTTCTCGCTAAACCCATGAATGTCAGATCTTGAGGCACAAACACACGGGTCATGCCAAACGTCATTACAGTTAAGCCGCCCGCAATCATGCCGGCAGCGGTCGCCAGAAGAAGCGCCCGGCCAACTCCGAAGGAAGAACGCCAGTTAACTTTCGCGCCCGGTTTGAAAAGCGAGCGAATTCCGCGCGGCCGTTCCAGGAGTGGACGCGAACGGACCAGGCCGATGATGAAGCAGGGCAGCAGAATTAATGTTCCAAGTCCGTGCCAGGTGTCCAGATACCCGTAACCCAAATATGCGAGGAAACTACCGAAGCCGGAAATTCCACTAACGACAAACAGCCACCACGCCCAGGCTTTTCTTTCGCGTAACGGAAACTCTGCAAGCCACATGTAGAGCGCACCGATGGAGATCAGCGCGCCACCAAAGGCGACGCGGTCATGAAACATGAAGTACACCACCCGGCAATTATTGATCCCGCAAAGTTGCTCCGCGGTCATCCCGAGATACTGAACGTCGTGAGGCAGAAAGTGTTTGCTCGCGGACAGAAACAATGCGAAGCCACCAGAGAGAACGAGCGACAAACCAGTGAATAGAAGCAACGGCCGGCCATCGCCCAGCAGAGCCTGCAGGAGTCCGGTATCGTCGCTGGTTCTTTGGTCCATCGATGTTGTAATCGGTGTTTCAGTGGTCTGAGATCAAATGATTAGGTTCTGCAAGCCTCGACTATCTCGGCAACAATTTCATCAGTAGACTTGTTCATGTCCACTTCGACATGCAATTGCGCAAGAGCATAATGCGGACGACGCTCTGCGTACAGCATTTGAGTCTGAGGAAGATCGGGAGCCAACGGACGTTCGGCTTTGGACGCGAGAATCCTTTCCCAGCAAAGCTCGAAGGGCACATCAAGCCAGATCGTGATCCCGCCGTATTCGGATATTAGGTCGCGATTTCTCTGCAGCGTCCACGCACCGCCGCCGAGGGCGATGACGCGCGCCGCACCACTTTGTAAGACGTCATGCAAAATGCGAGTCTCTATTTCGCGAAACGATTGCTCGCCGTCTTGCTCGATGATGGTCCCGGGAGTGCGCCCACTGCTTGCCGTGATCTCTTGATCGAGATCGACTAATGAGCGGTTCAACATACGCGCGAGCGCTTGGGCGACGGTAGTCTTGCCCGACCCCATAAATCCGGCAATGATGATGGGCCGAAGTTTGTCCATATTTGGTGTCGTTGACCGTTAATGCTCTACCAGGGAATCAAGTAACTCGAAGAACTCGGGAAATGAAATCCCGACACACTCCACGCCTGCAATTTCAGATTCAGTATCGGCAATTAAGGCCGCGATCGTAAAAGCCATTGCGATGCGATGATCGCCGCCCGAATCCAGCTTTGCTCCGCGAAGCCGAGTCGGACCATTAACGGCCAGACCATCTTCAAACTCCTCGACCTCCGCTCCCATTGCTCGCAGGTTCTTCACAGTAGTTGAAATCCGATCGGTCTCTTTAAATCGCAACTCTGCCGCATCTCGGATTTCGATTCCACCTGATACCTGTGTGCCAACGACTGCGAGCAGAGGCAATTCATCAATCAACTGCGGTATCAAAGCTCCGTTCACGATACTGGATTTGCGATGTTCACGAGGCTCGCGATTCGGCTCCGCTGAGACTCGCGCGGTTCCCACCAACTCGTTGCATTCTTCGTATAGCCCGCTCATTCCGACTCGAAGACCGAGTATCTGAAGCGTTGATAAAAACTGAGTTCGAGTGGGATTCAACCCGAGGCCTTCAATCTCCAGGCTCGAACCGGGAAGCAGAGCAGCAGCCGCGATGAAGAAAGCGCCGGAAGAGATGTCACCAGGGATGCTGACATCGCGCGCAGCGAAACTCGATGGACCATTAATCGTCACCTTGTTGGAGCCATCAGCGGAAACTTTGGTTTCTACAGGCACGCCGAACCATATCAGCATTCGCTCGGTGTGGTCGCGTGTCATCCCCAGCGTCTCGATGACTTCCGTACGACCCGCCGCTTGTAAGCCGGCAAGCAATACGCACGACTTAACCTGAGCACTGGCAACCGGCAAGTCATAGCTGATTGGTTTGAGAGAGGCTGTCCCTCGGATCGTGAGTGGTGGTTTTCCATGTTCGGAGCGGATTTGTGCGCCCATCAATTCCAGGGGCTCAATAATCCTTTTCATGGGACGCGATCGCAGCGAGCTGTCGCCCGTCAATGTAGATGTAAACGTCTGTCCCGCCAGTGCTCCGGCGAGCATGCGTATTGTCGAGCCGCTATTGCCGCAATCGAGTGTCTCCAGAGGGCCGCGAAGTCCACCATTGCCCGCGCCTTCTATGCGAATATTGTTGCCGTCTCGCTCCATGGAAACGGCAAGCTGCGTGAGGCATGAAAGCGTAGAAGCACAGTCCTGGCTCGTAGAGAAGTTTGATATGTGCGACCTTCCGTTCGCCAGTGCTGCAATCAGTGCGGCCCGATGGGAAATTGATTTATCTCCTGGCAGCCGAATTTTTCCCTTTATTCGCCGCGCCGGGGTTACCCGCATTGAGTTAATCTTAACCTGCCTGATGTCTTGTCACCGAAATTAAAGGCCGCTTTCAAACCATTTAGAGGACCAGTTAAAGAACTGAATGGCAATGGATTCCGCTTCCGTAACCTTCTTGACAGGCGGCACGCCCGCATGTTAAACCCTCGGTCTTCCGCATAGCTTTTGGAGTTTCAAAAAAACAGCCGAGACCCACAAACGATGGCTCTTGGAGCGGCCATGCCTTTCAATTGTGACCCTAGAGACGACTGAACTCAGGTTCGCCAGCCGTGTTGAGGCGATTGATGAAGCCGCCGCTGCTGTTTCCGAGTTTCTGAGTCGTGCGGGTTTCAGCGAGGACGTTGCTTTTGGAATGGACATGGCTGTGCGCGAAGCCGTAACGAATGCGGTTTTACATGGAAACAAACTCGATGAAACGAAATTTGTCGAGCTTAGCTTAAGAACTCTTTCCGGAGCGGTAGAAATTAGCGTGCACGACCAGGGCTCGGGATTCAATCCAAACGAGATCCCAGATCCTACCAGGGATGAGAACATCTTAAAGACCTCCGGACGTGGCATTTTTTTCATGCGTAACTTCATGGACGAGGTGGATTGGTCAATAGATCCAAAAGGTGGAACTACGGCACGCATGATCAAAAAACTCTAAATATCACGATTTGTGTTTTGTGACTGCGTCTGTCACAACGCATCCCTGGGGTTTGAACGGTCAAACTCAGAAATCAAAAGTCTAAAGCCTCAAATCTTCAAAGGAGAAGAAATGGCAGAGTTAAATATTTCGGAGCGCACCGCAGGAGACGTCACCATTTTGGATATGGATGGCAAAATCACGATCGGCGAGGGGAGCGTCGCGCTTCGCGGCGCCATTCGTCGCCTGCTCGAAGAGAGCAAGAAGAAGATCCTCCTGAATCTGGCGCGCGTTGGCTATATCGATTCGAGCGGCATCGGAGAGTTGGTGTCCAGCTACACCGCCATTAATAAAGAGGGAGGCCAGTTGAAGCTTCTCAATCTTACCCAGAAGCTGCAGGACTTGTTGACGATTACAAAGCTGCTGACTGTTTTTGACGTTTATGAGAAAGAACAGGAAGCGCTCAGCAGTTTCAAATAGAACTGAATTGGCGCCGCCATTCCGACCAGCATAGTTTCGAAACGGCGATTGACTCTAAGACAAGACCGGCAATACATCGAAAGTTTTTGGAGATTTCAAGGGAGAGAAAACATGGCAGAATTGGAAGTTAAAGAGCGCCAGGCAGGAGACGTAACGATTCTCGACATGAATGGTTCAGTAAGGATGGGTGAAGGGGCCGTCTCGCTCCGTAACTGTATTCGTGCGCTGGGCGAGAAGGGGAAAAAGAAGATTCTTCTTAATCTTGGCGGTGTAAAGAATATTGACTCGAGTGGTATTGGTGAGCTAATTGCAAACTACACCACCATCAGCCGCGACCATGGTCAACTCAAACTTTTGAATCTGACGGATCGAATTCGCGACCTTTTGGTAATTACCAAGCTTCTCACCGTGTTCGACGCTTATGACAACGAAGCCGAGGCCTTGAATAGTTTTAAATAGGCAGGATAGGCACCGGGTCCCAAGCAAACCGCGCTCCGGTATTCAGGCTAGGTCAGTTCAGAGTACAACCTTCAGGTTGCGATCCTTCGCGAGCAGCAAGCTAAAGCTTGTACTCTGAACTTCTTAAGGGCTTCGCAATCCCGATAGCTCCAATCGAAGCCTACGAACACTGCGAATAGGGAAACTGTAGTAAACAATCTAGAAGTTTATTTGCAACTCGCCGCCGGACAATGACAGGCGTGAATGCCTGTCTTAAAAGTCTTTCGCGCAAAATGTTTCGCGCAACCTTTCGCCGTTTGCTCGTGCTGGACGATCCACCAGAGCGAACCGCGCTCGCTTTTTCTATTGGAGTTTTTATTGCCTTCTCGCCATTTCTCGGCCTTCATACCATTGCTGCCACGTTAATTGCTTTCCTGTTCCGTTTTAACAAGGTCGCCGTCTACACTGGAACTTTTATCAATAATCCCTTTCTCACACTGGTTCCGATTATCGTTGCTTCCTACGCAATCGGCGCGTTTATCCTCGGGCGGCCGCTGCGAATTCCAGCGCAAGGTATTGAACTTTTGAAGGATCCTCACCTGCTGACTGGCGATTACTACCGCAAGCTATTTCGAGAAAGCTGGGACATCGTTTGGCCTTTCGCGATAGGTGGAATGGCGCTTTCTGTGGTTTGTTCGCTTATTGCTTATCCAGTAACATCATCGCTGCTGCGCGCGCATCGACGCACAAAGGCCGCCAATTAATCGTTCAATGAATTGGAACATGGCATCTGTTTCGCTGGTCGAAAGCATCTCTACCGAGGTTGCCAGCATGGCAACGCGCGGTCTGCCGAACAACATTCCCCGAATACTACTGTGCAAGGAAGCGATAGTTTATTAACAGGCTTTATGAAACAGATTATTTCTTTAGCGATTCTTTTAGCCTTTAACCACACCGTTGCCAATTCGCAAACGAAACCAAATCCGGTTGCTTCGCCGAGTCCCGCCGGAAGCCGCCAGGTGCAACAACGAGAACCTGCAACCTTCGATCTCGCGGAATATGGAGTCAGCTTCCAGGCCGAGCCCCGCCTGATAATCATGATGGCGGCGCTCGAAGCAGCCGGTTTTGATCCAACCGCAACGGGCACCGGGTCCTCAACATTTCGCACAAAAGTCAGAAATGATCTTTCTGATCTGGATCCGGATCTCCGCAACCGCTTACGTACATTTTACGAGCGCAACAAACTGCCCTCGCCTGCCACTGCGGCCGACCAGGCTGCGCGCTATGTGTCACTCGCGTTTGCGCTTGGTCCGCCTCCTTCTCTTGATGCACCCACGCGATCCGAAGACCTTCCCGCGAGCTTGCTGGAAGTGCTGGACTTTGCGCCGCTGGTGCAGGAGTTCTATCGCCGCTCTCATATTGATGACAAGCTTGTTGGTTATACGATTGCTTATCAGGCCGAGGGCGACCGCTTGCGAAAACCAACCGCCGAAATGGTTCGTGCTGTTTTGACTTACCTGCACACTCGTCCGATCACAAGTTCCCTGGAACGTGTTCAGGTCAAAACACCGACCACAACAAAAAAGAAGAACGCGCCAAAGACCTACAATACGCGTGAACGACAGCGACATTTCATTATTGTTCCGGATTTGCTTGGTGCGCCCGGCGCGATCAACTTCAGGGTAATTGGTGACGAATACTATGCAGTCCTTCCGGAAGGAACAGAGCCTGCTTCTTCCGAGCTGCGCAGAGCCTATCTGCAATATGTTATCGATCCGCTGCTGCTGCGCTTTAATCGCGATGTGGCGGCTCGCCGCGTTCAAATCAAGCAACTTCTGACTGACCGGGAAAGAGTCGGCGGTTCTGTCAGTCCAGATGTTTTTCTGGCCGTCTCGCGCTCGCTGGTTGCGGCAGCCGACGCCAATTTCGAAGAGTTAAGGAGGCTTGACGCCCTGGCGCGGGCGTCCCGCACCAGACTTGCCAGCGCAAGAGACGAGAGCTCGCGACAGGAAATATTAAAAGATGTGCAAGAAGCTACGACTGCAATCAAAGATGAAACGGTCGCGCGACTGGCAGACAATTACGAACGGGGCGCAATACTGGCTTTCTTTTTTGCAGAGCAGTTAAAAGGAATCGAAAGTTCGGGTTTTGATGTCGCAAATTTTTTCGTAGATATGATTTCTTCCTTCGATCCCGTCCGCGAAGGCCGCCGGCTTGCCGAAAATGCAGAAGCTCGTCAGCGCGCACTGGCAGCTCGACAAGCGCGTCTGTCCGCGAAGAGTGGGGAGTCCAACAACCCAATCTATTCGGAAGCCGAAACGGCGAAGTCCGCTGCGCTCGTAAAGAAGCTTGGAGAAATAGAACAGATCCTTCGGTCGAAGGATTACAAGGTTGCTGAAGCGCAGCTGAAAGATCTGCTGAATGATTTCCCACGCGAACCGCGAATATTCTTTGCGCTGGCTCAAACCGCAAGTTTTGCAGCCGCAGATGCAATAGATGAAGATGTGCAGACTGAGCGCCTGAATCGCGCGCTGGGGAATTATCGTCTGGCGGTGGAAGCTTCTTCGCCGGAAACAGATCGCGCACTGATCTCGCGTGCTCACGAAGCTATGGGAAGAATTCACGCCTTTCTCGAAAACAAAACGGAAGCTGAGAAAGAGTTTGACGCAGCGATCAGCGTGGGAGACATTGCCGGCGGAGCCTATAAAGAGGCGGTCGACGGTAAAAACAAACTGCTAATAAGAGTGCCGCCATACTAAAGCAGGACAGGCACTCACCGGAGTACCCAGCGCGGTAGTCTCGTTAGAGTGGTCAAACCTGTCTCTCATCTAACGAAGACTGACAGGCAGGAATGCCTGTCCTATCTTAGATGGGTTGCTCAGGGTCGCGGATAACGCGCACCTTCGGAGCCTTCACCTTAACGGGAAGCTGCACCCGAATTTCCGGGATTACCGGTAGATCGATTTGCGGGATGATAATGTTCATTTCGGGAATTGACCCGAGTTCCACGCGTGGAACTATGATCCTCCGTGCAGATCGTGGCGAGTTTCCAGGCTTAAACAAAGGAGTCGATTCTTTTGGAGTTACGGTAATACTTCGTTGATTCTTGTCGCGAATAATCGTTAGCGTTACTTCGCCGTCTTTCTTCTTATTAATTGCACGCGATAGATCGCCGGCAGCCTCAACTTTCTCTCCATCAACTGAGGTAATGACGTCGCCCGCTTTTAGTCCCGCCTTTGCTGCCGGGCTGTCGTCCGCAACGGAAGTAACCAGCACACCTTTACCATCAGCAATGCCGAAATAGTCAGCCAGCTGCTTCGTCAATTGCATAGTCGTGGCACCAATGCGGCGGTTGTTGCCAAAGGAGAAGACCATTCCCTCGCCTTCCGGGCCCTGTCCTCCCCATTTCCAAACATTCGCGCCGGGTGCTCCCGGCGGCATCATGCCCTTTAACCCTTCCAGATCCTGTAATCCTTCTAATCCCTGCAAGCGATGAAACGTGTTTGAGGAGACATTGCGTTTGCCGACCGTAACAGTGAGTTCCTGTTCTGCTCCGCCGCGATTGATAGTGAGTCGCACTGTTTGATCTGGCGCGACTTCAGACACGAGCCGGTTGAGTTTGCGGACGCTCGTAACACTGTCGCCTTCAAACCTCAAAATGACATCGTCCTTTTTCAGCCCGGCCTTTTCAGCAGGACTGTCCTTCACCACCTGCGTGATGCCTACCCCGCGGGCTTCGCGCAGTCCATAGCGACTCATGTTTTCTTTGTTCAAATCTTCGGCATAGACGCCAAGAAAGCTGCCGCCTTCAAGGAAAAACGAGAAAGCGGTGGGGGGTTCAGCACCCAACACCTCGGGCGTCGGGGGAGCGGCTGGCGGCGCCGGTGCCGCTTGTTGCGCCAGTACGATTCCGCCGGTCAAAAGCAGGGAGATTATGAAATAGAGGGCATTCTTAAGGTTCATGACAGGAGAGTCCTCCAAATAGAATTTTATTGGTCTTACACGCGAGCACGCGGGATAGGTTCCAAAAGAGTGAGTATCCGCAGATTACGCAGATTCCGCAGATTATGCAGATAACGGGGCGGGGCAGTAGCCCGACCATCAGGGAGGGCGTCGCGCGTTGCATCACGCGCTCCCCCGCCCGGGTTCTAGGCTGATTGATCGCGACCATGAGTCACGCGCGAGTCGCTCACGCCCTCCCTAATGGTCGGGCTACTGCACCAATCTGTGGATCTGGGTAATCTGCGGAATCTGCGGAATCTGCGGAAAACTTCTTAATCAGCAGAGATTTGGCGGTAGACCTCTTTGTTGCCACTCAACTCGACTGCAATCTTACCTTCAGAATGTGCCAGGTCGAGATGCGCGACGGCCTCCGAGACTGCAAGAAACCGGTGGACGTCATCCGCCGCGGGAAACATCTGACGAGCAACCTCCCAGGCGGTCACGCCAGTCTTTGGCACAAGGCGAATAACCTCCGCCTGACGCTCTCTAAGCGCGCGGAAATAGCGGTTGAATAGTTCTTCGAAGTCGTGCACCGGCTCGCCGTGCCCGCCATGCACGAGCGTTGGCGCAAAGCTGCGCAGACGCGCGAGGCTTACTAAATACTCAGCAAGGGAGGCAAAACGTTTTGATGAATCGATCGGGTCGGGGGATAGAACCGGATTGGGAGTGATCCGCTTGAGTACGCAGTCGCCGGCGATGATCGTGCGGTCCGCTTCGCGCACAAACGAACACGAGCCAGGCGTATGTCCCGGCGTGTGCACGATGCGTAACGCCCCCGTATCAAACTCAAGCTCTTTCTCGTCGTGCAGTGCGCTGTATTCGCCATCGTTAAACGAGTCGGCATACTGGCGCACGCTCTCATATAGCTTGCGCATAGTCTCGATCTCGCTATCGGGCACGCCGGCACGCACGAGCAATGCTCGATGCTCCTGATATTCGAGCCGGCCAATGCGATGACCAGTTTCCCATTCATGGACCAGCACCTCCGCATCCTTGGCTTCATCACGGACCGAGCGAGCAAGGCCGCAATGATCTTCGTGGGCGTGGGTCAACACTATGCGACGTATGTCGGAGACACGAATGCGCGCCTTTCTTAGTCCCTCATGGAGAGCGTCATTCGCTTCTTTGGTTTTTGGGCCTGTATCGATGAGCGTAATTGGATCTTCAGCGATCAAATACACGTTGACCGGGCCAATGTAGAATGGCGTAGGAAGTGATATGGGAATGATCTTCATTCGGGATTGAATCGGTCGATTACCTGGGTTTGTTTTGCGGCTTAATTGAATGATTCCAGCTGCTTCGTTCAACCTCCAGGTGGTTCGAGTTGTAGCTGCTTCGTTCAACCTCCAGGTGGTTCGAGTTGTAGCTGCTTCGTTCAACCTCCAGGTGACTCGAGTTTTAGCTGGTCCCGCGTGATTCGATCTAGCTGGGTTAACCTCGTTGTCGAATCTGCTCTAGTTCTTTCAGAAATTCTTCGCGCTCGCGAGCTTCCGATGCTTTGCTCTTCGTTTTTTCGGTCAGATAGCGTTGCCCTCGAATATCCGAGTTCTGAAGGGAATCAGCCCAGGCGCGCAACTGCCGCGACACTCCTTCGGAATGCGATTTCAAATCTGAAATTTCAGATTTCAAATTCTTAAAACCAGGCAAGCATTCCATCAAGCAGAGCATAGACCGAACTTCTCCGCATGAGCCTCTCGCGATATACAGGAACGTAAGAAGCTCCTGAGTCGTGCCGCGCTCAAACCCTTCCGCTATATTATTTGAAACCGAAACCGCCGCACGTTCAATTTGATCTTTTAAGCTGTATTGTCCTTTGAAGCTTGGCTGACCGGTCAAATGGTAGACCCGAACCGCCAACTCGATCGCCGCTTTCCAAACAGGTAACTCTTCAAAGCGTGAGTACTTCATCGCGCAAACCTCCCTTTGATAAGTGAAAATCAAGCGGAGTTGCGG
>JALYTI010000303.1 GCA_030854375.1 Acidobacteriota bacterium
GGTTACTGTGAAGCTGGGACGTCGCAGGTTGATCGAGTTTCAAAGTTAACGCGTGCTCTTCCCCATAGCCGCGAATGCTGTCGCGACGGAAGTCGTCTGGATAATGACGGTCAGTACGCGAGATCAGGTCAAGCACATCGTGCCCGTGATCGTCGGAGGCCGCTAGCGGAGGGCGCGCGCCCTGAGTGGCATAGATCTTAAAGGGCCGCGCAGGATCAGTCATGCCTTCATTCGGATAAATTTCGACGTCCGTAGGATGATCGACAGCTATCAGGTGAATTTGATCGACGAACATCGCCTCCTCCAGTTCATCCGTCACACGAATCTCAAAACGCCCGTTCCTTTCCTTCAGCTTGTCCTCGGGAATGCGAACATACTCGGTCGGGTCGGGCTTGTTATAACGACCGGGCTCTTCCAGGTAACCCATCTCGCCGCCGCCCATGAAGTCTGTTACAAATTCAAACCGTTCTCCATTCCACGTGTACAGGTAAGGACAGGATGATGGCTTGCGATCGAGTTCAGTGATGTCCAGCGACACGACGGATGTAGTCGCAGACGCAGCCAGTGCCGGAAATTCCATCTCCGACTGGACGATGCCCGCCGGCCAAATCACGCGCACCGCATCCGGCCTCTCGCGCTTTCCTAAGCCAAAGACGATATCCGCGGGCGCGGGTGCGGGCCACGCGGAATAGGTCTCCAGCTTTTGCCACAAACTTCCGGCGCGCATCTCTATCTTCGCCTCGATCGCACTGCTGTTACTGACGCGGCCCCGTAGGCGCGCGTGAACAGAGTGGTTGCGATTGCCGCCTTCGTTGCGCAAAAACTTCAGTTTGCCGTCGGCGGTTCGCAGAACCAGATCAACATCACCGTCGCCATCAAGATCAGCGGACGCCAACGCCGTTTGAGCGGAAAACATTCCGCGAAAACCATACGTTGCATCCAAATTCCTAAATGCTGCCGGCAATGCCCTAACGCTCGCATCAATAAACCCGTCACCAACGTTTCGCCAAACGCGGAGTCCCCTGACAGTTACTACCACAAGATCAAGCAAACCATCGTTATCGTAATCCAGGAATTGAGCCGCCATCGCGTTTTTGGTGTTAGCAGCGGCCGGGCTGGATCGAAAATGTCCCCGCCCGTCGCTCATGAAAAACATTCCCTGCCGGTCCGCTCCCAGAAAAAAATCCGTAAAGCCATCCTTGTTGACGTCGCCGGCGGCGGCGCACCAGAAAACACCCTGGCTATCCAGACCCACTTCTTTTGCGACGTTGCGAAATGTCCCGTCGCGCATATTCCGGAAGAGAGTTGGCGGGCCATCGTGACTGAGCACGAAGAGATCAACATCGCGACGATTGTCGAAATCAGTCGGTACGATAGCTGAAGACATCGAGAAGGACTCGCCGGCACTGACCTTTGCTGTCTGGGTGATTTCAGTAAAGGTGCCGTCGCGATTGTTTCGCCAGAGAATGTTCGTAGGACCAGTTACAAAGATATCGAGGTCGCCATCGTGGTCGACATCGACAAAGGCCGCAGACAGGTAGGGCGCTCCTTCAGCGGACGGCGTTTTGATTCCGGCTGTTTTGGTCCTGTCAGAGAAATGACCATTCCCATCGTTGTGAAAAAGGAGGAAAGCTTTGTCGTTGAATCGAGCTACGAAAAGATCGGGTTGTCCGTCGTTGTCATAGTCTCCTGCGATGGCCGCTAAACAGGAGTTGCTTCCTGTTATCGATAATCCTGAGCCTTCGGTTACATCTGTGAATTTGCCGGCATCGTTTCGCAGCAATCTCTGCGAGGATGACGCGTCGAACAAATCAAGATCACTGTCGCCATCGTAGTCAAACAACACAATTGGATTAGCTCGAGCCGAGGAGTTGAGCATCGCCGACTCAAACCGGCTGCGTGGTCTCCTCGCGGTGTTCCGGGCTGCAACGCCAAAAAAGCCCTCACCCGCATCTGTAAACTTAACGTCTGGCGTCGCCCGTTCAACCAGATCGCTTTCCGAACCCTTTGAAGCAACAGCCTCAGCGTAGCGGCCACCTTCCAGATAGTTCGTACCCAGGCTGGTGCCGGCTCCACTTTCCTGCAATTGACGAAACTTCTCGATAAGCCGTCGCCCTTCCTCTTTGGCGCCGGTGCGAGTCAGAAGCAGGCCCAGGTTGTAGAGAGCTGTCAGGTTATAAGGCTCGACCTCAATCGCTGAGCGGAAGGCAGCGATTGCCTCGTTGAATTTCCGCTGTTGGACGAAGAGTTGGCCAAGATTTATCTGCGTAGCGGGATCAGCGGGATCAGTTTTTAAGATTTGCTGAAACTCTCCGATTGCAGTCTCGGGGTGATCCTGCGCCTTTGCGATTAGTCCAAGAATGTAGTGAAGGTGAGGCGAGCTCGGATTTTGGGTTAAGGCATTTTGCGCTTCGCGTTTCGCACCTTCAGGGTCGGGAATATAGTAAAGCGCGATGCTCCGGTTGATGCGAGCGAGTGCGAGGTGCGGATCGATTTCAAGGGCGCGGCTGAACAGCTCAGCTGCCTCCCTCGCTTTGTACTGCTCAAGTAATCCGACGCCGATATTGTTCGCGCGATAAGCTGCTTCACGCTTGTCTTCATTTGTTTGATTCGTGACGGTCTGCTCACCTGTCGCTGAGGTTACGGCCGGAGTGCGAAACAGTTCGATAGCAATAGCCGCTGACAACCAAACAAGGAATGCAAAGATAAATGATCTACGCGAGAATTTCATGAGCGTTCATGATGCACTACGCAGTAGCGAAACAAAAATGTAGACTCGGCTTCCCAGAAGGACGGCTCAACCGTTGCAAATTTGCAGGTGAGGAAGGGTGGCTTGCCCCCGCTCGAGCGCCAACGGCGCGACTGTTTACTTCAGCTTTCAAGTCTGAGCCCCGCCGATCAAGGTTGAGAGTGTTACCACTCAGAAGCAATTCGCTTGTCTGATTCCTTTCAGGTGATGCCCAACGGTGCTCGAGCGGGGGCATGCCACCCTTCCTAACCTGCAAATTACCTAACCCTGCAAATTACCCTACCTGCAAATTACCTAACCCTGCAAATTACCCTACCTGCAAATTACGGTACGACCTTTTGCGCTTTTACACACCGACCACTGCTCGAGCTTCTGATGCGTTGTACACACTCAGTTCAACCTTTAGCCTGCTTCCCTGCTCGACCAACCTCATGACGGAATAGAAAGTAGTAGGCGGGTAAACTTAACGCTACCACGCCAACTCCCAGCAGCGATTGCCTGGGATTATTGCTGCCGAGTAGCACCAGTAATACGACAATCAGCGTCAGGAAAATAATCGGAGTCACGGGATAGCCTGGAGCGAGGTATTCGGGTTTGACATGTTCCTTACGTCGCAGGACAAACAGGCCAGCCACGGTCACCGCGATAAAGATTACGACGACAAAGACAAAATACGAGACGATTTGATTGAAGTTACCGAGGAATACAAGCAACGACGCCAGCACCGCCTGGAGAGCAATGGCACGCGCTGGCGTCTCGAAGCGAGGATGGATTGAAGCCAACGCCGGAATGAACAATCCGTCGCGCGCCATGGCGACATACACACGGGGCGCCGACATCACTACTGCTATCAAACTTCCTAATACAGCCACTATAACGATGATAGAAAAAACGCCTGCGCCCACTCGTCCAAATAGGACCTGTCCTGCCTGGGCCGCAAAAGTCTCGCCGGAAACTACCCGGTTCAGAGGAACAAGATATAAGAAGACCGCGCTAGTCAAAATGTAAACAAGCGTCACAATCACCACGCCATAAGCCAGGGCCCTGGGCAGTGTTTGAGCTGGATTGCGCACCTCACCGGCGAGTTTACTAAGGTCCCACCATCCGCCAAATGAAAAGAAAGCGCCCACCATTCCGCCTGCCAGGGCCGCGAGTAACGGAGCGGAGTTTGGTCGTTGCGCCAGTAAAGGCGTGAAGTTTGACCAATCACCAAGCTGGAAGCCAAAGCCCCAGAGTAGAACAAAAGCGAGCAGGCCCAGTTTAAGAATTGTCAGCCAGCGAACTAACCAGGCGCCAAGCCTGACGCCTCGAACGTTCGCTGCTGCAACCAAAACAATTGCGG
>JALYTI010000304.1 GCA_030854375.1 Acidobacteriota bacterium
TTGAATTCTGCCGTCGGCCTCAGGTTGACCGGTGGCGTAAACCGAAGTTCTCCAGCGATAGTCCGCGCCCAGGAGATCCAGCGCGACTCCCGTCGTATAGATTTTCATGTTGGAGGCGGGCGTAAAGAGTTTTTGAGCGTTTCGCTGGTAAAGGGCAGTTCCGTCAGACATAGAAATCACACAAACTCCCCAACGAGCATTAGCAAACTCACTTCCGTCGATTGCACTATCGATTCGCTTGGCCAACTCATTGATTTGTGTGTCAGCAGCCTTCGCATTAGGAGTGGTTGATTGCTTCTGCTGTTCTTTCTGAACTTTCTCCTCGGCTCTGCCCGCGCTCAAAGGTCTCGACAGCAGCAGTACGGGAATGATCAGGAAACCGGTCAGAAGACTCTTCACCAGAAAGTCTCGAGTTGTAATGTTAGTGCTTTTCATTATTCCTAAAATGTTTTTTGCAAAGGCGTAGGGGGAACAAGAGCAACGCCGTTATTAGCACACGACCTGATGAGACACGGCGTCTAACTTGCGAACAGCGTTGCCGTCCGCCCGGATGCAACTATTGATCGGGTCGCAGCATAGACTTCGTCGACAGTGATATCGGCAATCACGTTATTGTAGATGACTCTATGCCGATCGCCTTGCGGCAAATAACTCTCGGGAGCACGTCTATCGAGTAGAAGCACTACCGGTGTCCCGACTGCGGACGCAATGTGCATCGGGCCGGTATCATTCGAAACGAAAGCTGCAAGCCGCGCCTGGGCCGCCGCCAGTTGCGGAATACTGAGATGATCCAGGACTACTATTGAGGGCGGAAACTGTTGACGAATCTCTTTGACGAATGCGCGTTCCTCGGGTCCGACGAAGACTAAGACCTTCAACTGATCGTTTCTGATCAAAAAATCCGCCAGACTCGCAAATTGCTGAAGTGGCCAGCGACGGCTGGGGTGGCCGGCACCTGGAAACAGCCCAACTAACGGTGCCCCGGCTTCAGCTTTCGCTTTTCTGAGAATCCGCTCGAGGCTCGCGTCATCCGCAGGTCGAGTTTTAAGAGTCGGGAGGCGATCGGCTTTTTCAATCTCCAGGGGGATTAGCACGTCGAGATACCGGTCGATTAAATGTCGTTTGCGATGATCGGTTTCGACGGGCGGCCGCGGATGAAAGTTTGCCAGGTAATCCAGCGAGCGGCCCGGGCGACGCGAATAAAGCCGTTTCGGCGCCCCCGAGAAAAACCCCAACAGATTGGTCTCAGACAGGCTGTGTAGATCGATTACGAAATCAAACTTCCTCTGTCTGACGTCTTTGACGATTTTGAAAACGCGAAAGATTGAAAGAGGCTTGAAGCCGTCGCGGAGTGCGACGCGATCCACGATTAGCGTTTCGTCTGCATTTCCTGATAAGTCAACAATCTCAGCTCCTGGTTTTCCAACCGCCACTGTGATGCGCGCGTTTGGAAACCGCAGTCGAATTGCCCGCAGAGCCGGCAAACTCAGGACGACATCACCCAGCTGCCCAAAATCAATTACCAGAATGTTGCGAGGATCAAACACTGATCTTTCCCATAGTTCTTCGTCAACGCCGGCGTGCGCCAAACGATTTCTCAATCTAAATTCCTAAGGTCGCGCCCTGTCATCTCCTCCGGTTTTTCATTACCAAGCAGACCCAGGAGAGTGGGACCAACGTCTTCCAGCGCGCCACCTTCCCGCAATCGTGTACCCTTCGACGATTCGTCAATCAAGTGGAACGGAACGGGATTAGTAGTGTGCGCCGTATGTGGCCCGCCAGACGAAGGGTCGACCATTTGTTCTGCGTTGCCGTGATCAGCCGTAATTATTGTAATGCCGCCTGCTTGTCTAATGGCTTTTGTGATCCAGCCCAGACACGTGTCAACATACTGGCATGCCTCAATCGTCTTATCCAGTTTGCCTGTATGCCCCACCATGTCCGGATTAGCAAAATTGATAATGAAGATGTCAGTTAGATTTTCTTGAATCCCGTACAAGACTTTCTCTGTCACCTTGAAAGCTGACATTTCCGGCTGCAGATCATAGGTTGAAATCTTCGGTGAAGAAACCAGCAGGCGCCGTTCGCAGGCATACTCCTTTTCGACGCCACCGTTGAAGAAGTAAGTAACGTGGGCATACTTCTCAGTTTCCGCCAGACGATAGTTGCGCACACAGATACTTGCCCAAGCCTCCGCCAAAACGTTTTTATGATCGCGCGGAGGAAAGGCAACAGCGAGCGGAAGAGTTCGGTCGTAAACGGTAAAGCATACAAAGTCGATCGCAGGACGGCCTGAGACGTCAAACTCTTGAAAGTCGGCTATCGCTAACGCTCTGGTAAGTTGTCGAGCACGATCGGGACGAAAGTTGAAAAAAATCACTGCATCGCCGTCCTTAATTGTTGCTACGGGCTCACCCGCGGCATCGACGATGGCAACCGGCTCAACAAATTCGTCGGTTATGCCCTTTTCGTAAGAGCTTAGGATTGCGGCAATCGGATCAGTGTTTCGTTCGCCCTTGCCGTTTGCTAACAAATCATAGGCGCGTTGCGTTCGTTCCCAACGTTTGTCGCGATCCATCGCGTAATAGCGACCGATGATTGAAGCGATTCGGCCGCACCCTATCCCCCCAATTTTCTTCTGGAGTGCGGCAATATACTTAACTGCGGACGAAGGAGGCGTATCGCGTCCATCAAGAAAGCAGTGTATAAAAACCCGTTCAACGTTACGTTGTTTAGCAAGGCGAAGAAGTGCGTAGAGATGCTCTTGTGATGAATGGACCTGGCCGTCAGAAACCAGGCCCATCAGGTGGAGTGACTTCCCTCTTCTTTTAGCGCCCTCCATCGCTGCTAACAGGACTTCATTTCGGAAAAACTCGCCGGTTGCGATGTCGTAATCGACTCGTGAAACGTCCATTCGAATGACGCGTCCCGCGCCGATATTCAAATGCCCGACTTCTGAATTGCCCATAACTCCCGCAGGCAAGCCTACTCGCGTACCGGAAGCTTCGAGCAAGGTGTAAGGATAGTTTTCGGTGAGTTCGTCGTAGTAAGGAGTTGCGGCAAGCGCGATTGCATTCCCCTCCCGATGCGGAGAATAGCCCCAACCGTCAATGATGATTAACGCTAAAGGCCCCGGCTTATTAGTCAACCAATGCCTCCTCCTGAAACAGAGGGTCACCTTGCGTTGTCATCAAAGCGCTCCATCCATTTTTCCGGTTGCCGCATCGGCGCTTAACTCTTTGCGGCACGGACTTCGCTGGAATGATTTGTGACACCGGTTGACAGTTGGTGAAACGCTGCGAGACCCGGATAGCGGGCCGCCCCTCGCAAATCTTCTTCGATGCGCAGGAGTTGATTGTACTTTGCGATTCGGTCAGTGCGAGAAAGCGATCCAGTTTTTATTTGTCCCGCGTTGGTAGCAACGGCAAGGTCAGCAATAAAGGGATCTTCGGTCTCCCCGGAGCGATGTGAGATAACCGTCGTACGTCCATTTGATTTGGCAAGTTCAATACAGTCCAAAGTTTCAGTCAGCGTACCAATCTGATTTACCTTGATCAGTATAGAGTTCGCAACACCACGCTGAATTCCCTTACGTAAGAATTCCGTGTTCGTCACAAACAGATCGTCGCCCACCAGTTGTACATGCTGGCCCAATTCGTCTGTCAAAGTCTTCCAGCCATCCCAATCATCTTCGGCCATGCCATCTTCAATTGAGATGATCGGATATTTTTCAATCCAACCCTTCCAGAATGCGACCATCTCATCGCTCGACAATTTTCGCTTGTCACTTTTCTTAAATGTGTAGGACTGGCCTTCATAAAACTCGCTGGCGGCAGGGTCCAGAGCGAGCAGGCAATCCTTACCAGCAGAGTATCCGGCCTGGACGATCGCCTCGAGTATTGTCTCGATTGCCTCTTCGTTAGAGCGAAGGTTGGGAGCAAAGCCTCCCTCATCTCCGACGCTTGTCGTATAGCCCTTTTTCTTGAGCACGGCCTTTAAGGTGTGGAAGATTTCAGCACCAATCCGCAGGCTCTCACGGAAGTTTTCGGCGCCAACCGGCACGATCATGAACTCCTGGAAGTCGACATT
>JALYTI010000305.1 GCA_030854375.1 Acidobacteriota bacterium
GGCCGGTTGCCGGAAGACCGCCATTACCGCATCGCCAATCGTCTTCACCACGGCTCCGTCCTCTTCTACGATTGCTTTTTTCAAAACGTCGAAATGATTCATCACCCGGCCAAAAGCTGTCGCGTCTCCAATTTGCCGGTAGAGTTGTGTTGAGTTTCGCAGGTCAGTAAACAGGACGGTTAACGTGCCGACGGAGATCTGTTCTCCGGGACGAAGAGCTTCGGTTGCGAAGAGGTCGCGAAAGATTTGCAGCGCAGTCACCTCAGCTGCGGTCGCTGCCTTGTCGCTCCAGGCCAGACGCTCGAGAATCAGCAATTGTTCAGCATCGGTTTCATTTCGAAGGTCCAGCGATGAACGCATGGCAATCGCCAGCTCTTCTCGAGGCCACCCGGAAGTAGAGATAGCGATCGACGCGGTATCACTTCCCTCAGCGCAAACCCTGACCGCGCGTTCACCGGACAATTCGAGCACCCGGAATCTATAGTTCCCGGGCTCAAGCGGCATTGTTAACACACGCTCGGTGCGCGCAGACAATAACTGTTGGGCAACGACGTGAGGCGTTCTCTGGGGACTGCCAATGCAATAATCTTTAACGTCGACGTTGCGGATTGAGGCGTTGGGACGAAAGGTGAGTTCCACGAAACGATCGAAGTTAACGGTGAAGTCGATACGGCACGTCTCGCAATGAACTTGCGGATCGATGTCCTTTAGAGATGCTCCACTTTCCTGTGGCCCACGACACAACGGGCACAGCAGGTCCCATTGAAGATCCAGCAAGCCCACCCGAGTTGCTCGCAGGCAGGTTTCCAGTACGACCCGGCGCGATTCTTCCCATTCATCGGCCAGCTCATAGGGCTTGATGCGCGCCAGGACAAAGTCATCCGCTTGCTGAATAAACTCAATTAGTCGATCAACTACCGCCTGCGCGGCGCCGGCATCAGGGACATCGGCCAGAAGGCGTTCTCTAATCATCGCAAGACGATTGCTCACCGCTCCGGAAACCGCCGGCGTGGATTGAGCTGCAGGTGGCGACGCTTCAATGACCGCCAACTGATCGTATTTTTTGAGTGCCTGCTGAAATCTGCGGGAAGTGATCACTCCAATTTGTATGGGGATGGTGATGAGGCCGAGAAAAGACTTTGGCCTGACCCAAAGGTCGTAATTAAATCTGGTGCCACCGTCTGCCAGGAATGACAACTCTGCGAGAGCTTTCATCTCAGCGATGGGCCCTTTGCTGTAAGTGCGCCTGACGCCGAACCGGTATGGACGTACCCATTCGAACGGCTGTTCCTCCCATTCAACCGGCATTCCGAAAACAGACAGTCGTACGCGGCGGCGGGCGTTTCGCAGTCTTCCTTTACCAGGGTGAACTTCAACTGCTGGAACGTTCGTGTCGCGATTGAATCGGTTGGTGTCAGCCACGAATGGCCATAGTTTTTCCGGGCTCGCCTTTAGATTGTATTCCCAACGATAGTGAAATTCGCGGTAGGACATAGAAGCAGAGAACAGAGGTCAAAGGTCAGAGGTCAAAGGGAAAAAGGAAAAGGAAAAAGGCAGAAGGCAGAAGGCATGTGGGGTTGTAAAAGGTTCAAGCTTTCGATGAATTTCTCATTTCAGCTATCTGCCAGGATTTCTGACCACTGACCTCTGTTCTCTGTCCTCTGACTTCTGACCTCTGACCTCTGTCCTCTGTCTTCACACCTCTTTGTATTCCGAATCTACGTCCTCGCTTGAAGATGCGACCCGGTAATTTCTGGACTGAACCTGCTTGGTGATTAGTAGATCGTCCTTCGTCTTGAGAAGATCCGCGCGGTTGTATACTGAAAGTTCAAAATTGTAACCGTGCGTTATTGCATCTTTCGGACACGCCTCCACGCAGTAACCGCAGAAGATGCAACGCCCATAGTCGATGTTGTAAACCTCGGCGTAACGCTCATCGACACCAATGCGTTCCTCAGGCAGGCGCGGATCATCTTTGGCCACGATATAAATGCATTCAGAAGGACACGCGGCCGCACAAAGAAAGCATGCCACACACTTTTCTCTGCCAAGCTCATCCACGTGCAACAGGTGCTGCCCGCGATAACGAGGCTGCACGGTCACCGGCTCTTCCGGATACTGGACCGTCCACTTCTGTTTGGGTATGTAAGACAGGGTCACACCCATGCCTTGAATAATGGCCTTCGTTGACTCTATTACGTCGCTAATAATTGACATTGTTTTTGATTAGTTAGTGGTCACTGGTTAGTAGTCTGTAGTCCGTTGTCCGTAGTCCGTAGTCCGTAGTATGAAGTCGATGTTCCCTGCGGCTTTGCCGCAACGCAGTGCGGAAAGGCTCCGCCTTTCCGACCTGCTTTCACATCATTTTTGAGGCTATGCCTCAACGGCGGCGGAGCCGCCTGAAAAAGAGAGAGGTAAAACGGTAAGGCAGAGCCTTACCGCACTGCCTGGCGGCAAAGCCGCACGGAGTTTAGTCCTCCGTGGTGAGTCGTCGGTGGTCAGTGCGAATCCAGGTCAGTGCGAATCGACGTGCCGAGTTCTTGAACTCCTGCCTCCTGCATCTGCCTCCTGCTCCTGCCTCCTGCATCTGCCTCCTGCTCCTGCTCCTGCCTCCTGCCCCTGCCTTATTCCGTCATCGGACTCACTTCCGAACTTGTCGCTTGCCAACGATTATCGCGCCAAACAAACTTGTCTGTGAAACGATAAACAACATTCTGGTCCTGAACCACTAGCCGGATGACACCCGTGAGTGTAGCGCGATCGCCTTTCAAGCTTACCTTCAAATCTTCAAAATCCCACTTTTGAATTGACGTGTCGCGTTCAATCGTTTTCAAGTATTCAGCCTTGCCTTGAACTCTGCCCTCGGTCGTACCTACATAGTCATCAGCAAGAATGCGATTCAATCTCTTTTTGTCCGCATTGATGTTAGCGACAGTCCACTCATGTTCCAAATCCGTCAGGTCTGTCAACACCTCTTCTTCATCTGTGGGTACAGGAGTAGTGTCCTGTGCAGCCGAATTATCGTTTCCATTTTCATTATCAGCCGCTGCGCTGCTGTTTGAGTTGCGAGGATTGCCGTAGTTGCTGGGTCCTCGCTCAACATTGGCATTGCGATTATTCTTATCGCCGGTCGATAAGGCCGTTTTCATTCTGGGAAGCAAAAGCACACCTGCAATTCCCAGCCCTGCGAAAACCAGCAACACGATAGCCAATATAGAAACAATCCAGGGCCACGCTCTTCTTTTGTGTTGTCCTGACGGAATACTGCCGGGACTACCCGGCGGCACGTATGAGCCGGGTGGTGAATAGAGAGGAACACTATCTCCTCCTGAAGATGCAGCGTCCGCCGAATGAGACTCTGACTTTCTTTCAGAAGGCCACACCAGCGTTGCATCATCGTCCACAGATGAATCTGCGAGCACAAGCGGCGTTCCGTCGTCGATACAAAAACTCAGGTTTTGATCGGTGAAAGTCTTATTGCAGGTTGGACAGCGTTTCAATTTGAATTTCTACCTGGTCAACAATACAAAATCATAACCGCAAAGAACGCGAAGCCGTACTCGCAAAGCGACGCAAAGGGTTTCTCTGCGGCAATGGAAGACTGATAGACCGCTCAATGCTACCTCAAACCACTCGCGAGGAAACTCAGGCCATAGATTAAGATTATCAATGCGATAAACACAAAGTAGAGTCCGCCACTTACGATCCCACCGATGGCAAACCCTTTTCCCCCATACCGGGTCGGGTCGTTCTTGATTTGCACGAGCGAGTAAATGCCGAGGGCAACCGCAACCGGACCTGTCAATACGCCAAAATAACAACACCAGCCGACGGTCATGGTTACTACGCCCAGGACAAGTGACGCGACCGCGAGGCTCTGTTGTGGTGCTGTGGGGTAGGCCGGTGGAGGCGGTGACTGCCAGCCAGCTTGAAGCGGCTGTTGCGCTTCTATCTGTGCCTGTGGAGGTCGGTAGGCGTCCGGCAGATCCAGCGTTGTTTGTTCGCTCGGGCTGACGCTTGGCGGCATGGGCGGATACGGGTACGCCATCGTCGGCGGGGGCTCGTACGCCGAAGTCTGTACT
>JALYTI010000026.1 GCA_030854375.1 Acidobacteriota bacterium
GGCTTAACCTCACCTATCTACAGTCTGCTTTGCACTCAACGACTATTCAATCTGTTTCAGCAAGTGACATTCGCGCCTCTTCATTTGAAAGACGTGAACAATTTTGCAAATCAACCCTTCCCAGCCATTTCAAGATCACAGGAGAATTGCCATGTATAGAAGTCTGACCCTGAGCCTCGTTCGCTTGTCGCTGATCGCGGTCGCTATCGGGGCCTTATCTATCTTTCCACTCGAAGCAACCGCGCAAACCGATCAGGGCCGGATTGCCGGCACGGTTACTGACTCAAACGGCGGGCTTGTGCCAGGCGCTACGATCGTTGTGAAGAATGATCATACGGGTGAAGAGCGAACGGTAATGACTAACGACGTGGGCTACTTCATCGTTTCCGCGCTTCGCCCATCGACTTATTCGGTGACGGCGGGTGCGAAGGATTTATCAGCGAAAACGACGAACGTTCAGTTGTTGGTGGGTCAGGAATTCACGCTGACTATGGTCCTGCATCCGACCGGCATCGCCGCGACAGTTGATATCACTGCCGGGGGCGACTTCGCATTAGAGACTAGCTCGGCCGCTATGGGCGCTAACGTAAACCCGCGCGAAGTCGAGGGTCTCCCCCTCAACGGTCGTCAACTTTCACAACTCTACTTGCAGGCGCCGGGATCAGTTAACAGCGGCTCTGGCACATATGGCGACATTCGTTTTAACGGACGCGCAGTGGAGCAGAATATTATTCGCTACGACGGCGTCGAAGGCACCGCGGTAATTGACGCTTCACCAGGAAATTTAAATGGCGAGGTGCCGTCTCCCTTCCGTCTGCAGTCCAGTCTTGAGAATGTGCAGGAGTTCCGCGTTGAGTCGAGCAACTATCCGGCGGAGTTCGGCACCGGCACAGGCGGACAAATCAGTGTAGTAACAAAATCCGGCGGCAACCGCTTTCACGGCTCTGTATTCGAGTACTTGCGCAACGACGCACTCGATGCAGCCAACTTCTTTGACAATATTATTGGTCAGAAAGGAACGCTCCGTCTCAATCAGTTCGGCGGCTCCCTCGGTGGGCCACTAATCAAACAGAAAGCGTTCTTCTTTCTCTCCTATGAGGGCTATAGGCTCAGAGCAGGGCTTAACTCAACAGAAGCAGTGCCCGGCGCTGCCTCGCGCATTTGCGGTCCACCGATTGGGACCGGGACGATCGCCTGTAACGCAAATACGCTGTTGCTTCTCCCGGCGTTCCGCGATCCCAAAGCCGTTACGGTATCAACGGGCTCGGGAACCAATCTATTCGATGTGGCTCAGCTACAGTCGAGCGCCAAAGTGAATGAGAGCGCATATGCTTTCCGTTTCGATTACCGGCTTAGCAAAAAGAACTCGATGTACTTTAGGTTTTTCCGCGACAACGGACAGAATGATCAGCCGGAGGGGGTAACGGGTCGACGCGCAGTTTTCACCGCCAACCCGCAGAACGGCGTCTTCGCTCTTCAGACATTGTTGGCCCCAACCATTCTTAATGAGTTCAAAGTTGGCTACAACGGGGTCTTCTCACGCACAAACGGTCAGGCTCCCACGGTTAATGGAATCGACTTGTCGAAGCTGGTAATTAACATCTCAGGCAATACGGCGAACTTTGCAATTCCCGGACAAGGCACATCAGCAGGCACCGCCACGCCAGGCGGCTTGTTACGCGCCAACAGCGCCACGAATGGGCGCGGTCAACCTTACACCGCGTATTCGGTTTCCTTCATCGACAACTTGAGCTGGAGCAGGGGCAATCACAATTACAAATTTGGTGTTGAATTTCGTCCCAGCCGCATCTACACCGACAGGCTTGGCGGCACAACCTATGTCTTCAACAGCCTGCAGGCGCTGCTTACAAATTCACCCGCCTCGATTCAGTATCTTGGTGACGTAAGCGCTCCTTCCCCGTTCAATGGGGGTGCAACTGGAACCCGCCTGGCCAAGCAGGAGTTTTATATTGGCTACGCACAAGACGAATGGAAGTTAAGGCCCAACCTGACAGTCAATCTGGGACTGCGTTATGACTATTACAGCCCGCTGCGTGAAGCGCGGAATCTCGATATTCTTTTCGACATCACCAATGGAACCTTGAAAACGCCGGATCTACCCTTCTTCCAAACGTCGAAGACGAATTTCGGACCTCGCATAGGAGTGACCTGGTCGCCCAACTCCAGAGGCAATGGCTTCTTCGGCGGCGGCCGCACAGTTTTGCGCGGCGGCTTTGGGATTTTCTACGGTCCGGGACAGACTGAAGACCAGATTCAACCGATTGAGAGTGATCGCATCAGTTCAACTCTGACGAGTGGTCCGTTGCTGACCTTCAATCCCGATCAAACTGCAGCGATCAACGCCATAGTGGCCAACTTCACCAATAATCCCAACAATCGTGCTTTTCAGCCAAGGGCGTACGCTCCTGAGTACAAGGTGCCAGAGAAAATTTACAGCTACACCTTCTCCGTTCAGCAAGAGTTGCCTTACAAGATGGTGGCGACCGCTGCTTATGTTGGTAGTCAGGGACGCAATCTCTTCCTTCGTGGTCTATCCAACACATTACGCGGAGGAACGGCCACAATTTTGGACGGCACCGCAATTCCAACAAGTGCCGGGGTAGTCAATCGTACTAACGCTGCGGGACAGGTTGTAGGCGTTACCACAGTGCGCCAATTCTCGATTGTCTCTGGAGCATCGGTGCAAAACCCATTCGCAGAGATTGACACCAAGACTTCTGGAGGAACTGACAGCTATAACGCGTTGCAAATGACGTTGTCGCGCCGCATATCTAACGGCTTGACACTAAACTCGCAGTACACGTTCTCCAAGAGCTTCGGCAACACTTCTGGCTCCAACGAAGCTCGAACTGCGGCGAAACCATTTGGCGGAGCGGTGCGCGCCAGCGGCGACTACAACAACTATGAAGCCGATCGTGGCTATAACAATTTCGATGTGCGCCATACCTTCAATCTAAGCGCTGTCTATGATCTTCCCATGGGCAAAGGTAAGAGCTTTGATATGGGCGGGATCGGAAATGCGATCCTGGGAAATTGGGAGGTTGGAACCATCATGAACATGCGCAGCGGTATTCCTATCGACGTAACGATTACCCGTCCTGATGTTGTAGCAGTTTGCGCTGCGGCATCGTGCGTGGTTAACGATAGTGCCACCATTACTCGAATCGTGCCGAACGGTTTTACCGTGCAACTGCCTTCGGTTAGTGGTGCGCAGCCGTTACCCACCGGGTTCATTGCGACGGTGAATGGTCCAGGCGGTGGTTCATCGCGCCAGACTCGTAGACCTGACTTAATTTCAGGCGTCAATCCCTACCTGGGGAACGATCGCAACTTCCTTAACCCGGCAGCATTCGCGATTCCGGCTGCCGGAACATTTGGAGACTTACCCCGAAACGCTCTCAAAGGACCAAGCTTTCAGCAGTTTGATTTGATTTTCAACAGGCGAATCCGCTTCTCAGAAACTAAAAACCTGGAATTCCGCACCGAAGTTTTCAACGTCTTCAACCACGCCAACTTTGCGAATCCTGCTTCAACACTAAACGTTGCGCTGCCGACTCTAACCTTCAACACCACTGCCAATGCATTTGTGTTGGGATCCGGTTTGCAACCTGGCCAGGCGTTCACGCAAAGCGCGGCAGGCAGCACTTTTGGATTACTGCGTCAGACGGCAGAACGCACGGTTGGCCTGGGAACGAATCGGCAGATTCAATTTGCACTGAGACTGAATTTCTAAGACAAACGGTACGTGAATTGTTGCCGTGTTCTTCGCTGGAAGAGATCGTAACCGTTCCGATTCTTTTATCCTGGGTTACAAACCGAGGGTCCTTATGTCAACAACATACATGTCACTCGCTGAACGGGACACTCTGCAGCAAGTGACTGATGACGTTTACGATGATGGCTATCTGCGAGTCGAACACCAGAACTATTACGTTTCGTGCGCTGGTCAGATTCTAAAGCTGCCGCGGACTGAGTTTTTGATCCTCTCGCGACTGGCCCGTACGCCGGAGAGAATCGTGAAGAGCGAAGATCTTTGGGAATACGCCTGGGGAAATCATAAGCCTCTGAATGCTGAAAGCCTGCACGTTTATATCTATCGACTGAGAAACAAGGTGTTGGGCTACAATCTGGAAATTTCTACGATGGTGAATGTCGGTTATCGCCTCATACTGACGAACCAGAGCGCGTGATCGTGTGACCTTTGAATACACGGAACAGGTAGTAGTACGAAGGAAAGAGTAGGAGCACGCCTGCTGCAAGCGCGACGAGCAGCAACCGCAAAGTAATGCGCGGCGCGGCAGCGGTGTAGATGGTGATGTCCGGTTCGACCAGATGAGGGAACTGCGCCAACGCCCAGCCCATGAGAATCAGACTTACCTGTGCTGCTGCACAAACTCGCGCAAGTTTGTATTTTCTGGTCCACAGAGCATAGAAAGCGCCCACTGCACAAGTACCCGTGAAAAGGTGCAGCGCTAATGCCCACCAACTTCGGCTAATGCCGGCGCGCACAGTGGGGGCACCCGTTCCCGCCAATAAGAAAACGATCAATGCCAATATTCCGACTGCGATACCTGCAATCAGCGCTCGCAGTCGAAAATCTTCCTGCAATTCGTGCTCAGACGCTTCTACAGTCAAATAAACCGCTGCCAGAAAGGCGAACAATGAGAGCGCGAAAAAACCCACGGCTAAGGGAAACGGAGCCAGCCACGAGTTAAAAAAGCCTGACACGACTACACCGTTCTCCACCCGGATTGTTCCCGAAGCAATAGCGCCGAGTGTGACGCCTAACAGCACCGGCGTGATGATGCTGGCAATCGAGAAGACCAGACTCCAGCGACGCTGCACATCATCACGCTGAACATCATAAGACCGAAACGTGAACGTCGTGCCCCGCAACACAATGCCAATCAGCAACAGTGTGAGTGGAATATGGAGTGCTATTGAGATAGCGGCAAATGCTGGGGGGAAGGCTGTGAAGAGGATGACGATAACAAGTATTAGCCAAACGTGATTCGCTTCCCATACTGGACCAATCGCTTCCGCAATGAGTGCCCGCTGCCGAGGCGCGCGCGTGCCCAAGGCAAACAGATCCCAAACGCCACCGCCATAATCGGCGCCGCCGAGCAAGGCATACAAGATGAGTGATGCGATGATTACGCCCGCTACAATCGTTTCAAGCGGCAACTCTCACCTCCTGTTGCCGTGACTCAAAGACTTGCGGGCTGGCCGCGACCTGCCTTAGTAACAACCAAACTGTAATGGCGGCAAGAAAGATATAGAGCAACGTGAACGTGATGAAAGGCACGACTAGTCCCGGCACCGGTGTGACTGCTTCCGCGGTTCTCATGAGGCCGTAAATAATCCAGGGCTGCCGTCCAACTTCCGTGACAACCCAGCCGGCTTCAATTGCGATGAAGCCGAGCGGCGCAGCTAAGATAACCGCGCGCAGAAACCACTTCGAGTCAAGCCATGTTTCCGATTTCTCCGATTTCTTTCGCCGCGCACGCCAGTATCGCCACGCAGCCCAAGCTGCAATGCCCATCATCGCCATTCCGGAGGCGACCATGATTTGAAAGGAGATGTGCACAATTGCGACAGGCGGACGCTGGTTTGCGGGAAAGTCGTTCAGGCCCTTGACGGTCGCATTCGGATCGTTGTACGCCAGAATGCTTAGCCCGTAAGGAATCTGAATCGCATAGCGCGTTACGCCCGCGCGTTCATCTGGAATGCCGCCGATGCGAACCGGCGCGCCTTTCTCGGTTGCAAATTGTCCCTCCATCGCGGCGAGCTTTACCGGCAGGTTTTGCGCCACCATCTTAGCCAGAATGTCGCCACTCAACGGCTGAAGAATTGCCGCCACCCCGCCCACCGTTAAAGCGATTGCGATCGCGCTTTTGTGAAACCGATTGCGCGGATCGCGACGGAGCATAAAGGCGTGAATCCCCGCGACGATGAAACCCGTTGCCGCGTAAGCGGCTAGCGTCATGTGAAGAGTTTGAGCGAAGGCAGCCGGATTCATCATCGCCGCAATGGGATTAATATCAACAGGCTTGCCATCAACCATGCGGAAACCCGTGGGTGTGTTCATCCAGGCATTGGCGATGACGACAAAAATTCCCGACAGCGCACCGCTTAGAGCCACCATCCCGCCGGCGAACAAATGCGCTCGCGGCGCCACGCGATTCCACCCGTAGAGATAAATGCCCAGAAAGATCGCCTCGGTAAAAAATGCGAATCCTTCCAGCGAGAACGGCATCCCAATGATCGCGCCCGCATAGCCCATGAAAGCTGGCCATAGCAATCCTAACTCGAACGAGAGCACTGTTCCTGAAACCGCGCCCACCGCAAAGAGTATCGCCGTTCCCTTCGCCCACCGTTTGGCTAATGCCAGATAGACTTCGTCTTTAGTGCGCAGCCATTTCCACTCCGCAATAATCATCAGAAGCGGCATTGCAATACCGATTGCGGCAAAGATGATGTGAAAAGCCAGCGACATCGCCATCTGCGACCGCGCTGCAAGTAGATCATTCATGACTTATCCAAATTGAACAGACTCGAAATTCCGACGGATCGATGTCTGATCTTTGAGATATTATCAGGAAATAAATCGGCAGCTACTGCTCAGCGGATTTCTACTACCTGAGATCAAATGGCGAGCAGGAGTGCTGCCCTGATTTCAACGTTATTGGCATCGCAAAGCATTTCGCTTGGGCGGTCCGAAATTATCCCGAACCGCTTCTAACGGTTTCTCGGTAACGCCACAAACTAAACCGTTCAAAAGGGTTCGAACGTCACTTAACCACCGGGCCTAAGCCACGGTGTTCATGAGACCGCTTCGCGCGACGCCATCGTTTGACGAACCAGGAAATCAAGGATAACGATATGAGTAACGTCTCTGATTTCCCGTTACTCTGCAAGTCCTGATGAGGAGGAGTCGTGGAACTGTTCATCTTCGCACGCTTTCATGCTCGCCCGGGCAATGAGAGTGCTGTTGAGAACGCGCTGCGCAACGTCGTTGCGCCGTCGCGAGAAGAAGCCGGCTGCTTAAGCATCTACGCTTTCCGGTCTACACAGGATTCGCGGCTTTTCTACATCCACTCAAGCTGGGTAGATGAGGCGGCATTTGAGATTCACGCAGGTCTACCGCATACGGTTCGATTCATCGAAGAGGTGCAAACCCTGATCGATCACCCTCTCGACGTGACACGCGCTAGCCTGCTCTACTAATTCGCACGTTAGATCCTACCTAACGATTTAGCGTTTCGTCGCGCGCTCAACGCTTTCGTTAAGACCTGCGAAGCCACTCGGGCCGAAGGTCGCAATTGAGGAGTTGGATCCAGAAGGCCAGCGACGAGATTTTTGATCGCAGCAGGTACTCGTGGGCCAAGATCCGGTAGCTGCGTCCGAGGCTCTTCAGTTTTGGGCGTTTGCCCGCTCAACAATTGTCGCAATGTAGCCCCGAGAGCGTACAGGTCTTCAGGTAACCTCGATCTGCTCGCCGGAATGTTCGCGAACTCCGGTGGAACGTAACCTTCCGTTCCCCATGGCATTGGATCAGAGCGATCGATTGGACAAGAGCCTTCGAAGTCCAGAGGACGAAGGGATCCATCTTTCGAAACCATCAGGTTTAGTGGCTTGCAATCACGCCAGACCCATCCGGCATCATGAATCTGCGCTAAGGTTTCTGCGATCTGCGTGCCGAATTTGAGAGCCTGCAAAACGGAAAGCTTGCCCTTTTTCGAAAGCAGCGATTGCAAGTTTTCGCCGTCGATGAATTCCGTCGCCAGGTAACAGTGCTGTCCTGTTTGAAATGTCAGATAAACTTCCGGAACCGGCACGCCGGCCGCCGAGAGGGCCGCGAGCACGGTCCCCTCATGCCGTACTCTCCAGAAACCGTCCCGTCCATCCCAATCGGTCTCGCCGTGTCTGCGCCCTTCTTTCAAGACGCAGAGCCGGGCCGGCAAGACGCTTAGATCAAGCGCCCGGTAAACCCCACCCTTCCCTCTCTGTGAAAGAGCCTCGAATGCTCGAATGGTCGTTTTAAGTGGACTGACATCCGATGCCTTTCGGCGCGACCGTGGTTTGGGGAAGGGGTTTATTAACCACGGCGGCGCGGCCGCTCCGGGCGTGCGTTGATCCTCAACCAGTTCTCCTTTTGGATTCCGGACCGCGGGCAGACGTGTCCCATCCTCGTTCACTATCTCCAGCGAACCGTCAAATGCTCCGTACCGGTAGAAAACACACCTGGAATTTTGGAAGCGAAGATCATAGGGAACCGCCGGCGCGATCAACCGGTTCGTCAGCCGAGTCAACTCTCGCGCAAGAGACACAGCGTGCTCGGTAGAGCGCGGGTAGACAGTCACGAATTTTCCGACCTGGCTGAATCCATAAAAGAGGCCACAATTCAGGCGGCTCAATTCGTGTAACGAGCGCGGCGCTTTGAAGAGAATGTTGAGGTTGTTTAAAAAAGGACCCACCCTCTCCATAACCCTGTTGGCTGTAAGAACAGTCGCCGCGATATGTATCTTCCATCCCTGTTGGGGATCATCGGGGGCAGGTACGCGGCTATACCTCCAGATCGTATCGCCGGAAGTTACAGGAAGAAATCGAGCGCACAATCTGTCCCAACGCCGCGGCAAGAGCTGTTGGCGGAGACGTGCATTCGGATAATGACCCGACTGGTTCATTTCCTCTACTATCGAATTTGGATTTCGAAGGTTAGAAGCCAAGCGGCTGTGGAAGGCGCTCGCCGGTCTACGTCCTCCTGGCGCAGACTTCAGTACGGACATTTTCGTCGTCTCTAACGATTCCGGTTCATTTAGTTAGAATGCCGTGGCAATCGCTTTGGGCCAATCGCTTCTAATCCAACGAAATCGTTAATCGCAGAAGATCGTCGTGGTTTGCGTTGTTGTAGTTAGGGTGCAGGCCGCGGTACTGGTCGCGGTTAGTGTAGTTACTATAGTAGGTGTGCAACCGCCTCCCTCCCCTTCAAGCGAATTGAAATTTGCCAGTTGCTCTTCATTTTCAGCAAAGTGCTCCATGAAGGTGGACCATTCATCGGTCCCTTTTCCTGCACGCTGGGCGTCCAAAGCCTTGTTTTTCAATTGCTCAGCAAAAATGGGATCGGCCAACGCCTGTTCAATGACATCTTGCAGCTTCATCTTTCCACTCCTCCTTCAATCGAAAATGTTCTAACGCACGCAATCAAAACGGTATTACATGACAGGCGGCAGGCGCGGTAACGCTTGTTCTGAAACGCCACCTATCTTCAGAGCCAGAAAACCGTATTAGAGTTAAACTGCTTTGGGAAATCCCTTAAAGCTGGACTACTGTGAACGAAAGACCGCGCCACTTGTTTGGAATCGTAAGGCGCAGCTGATGAGTATTTCTGCGACCACCTATTGATTGCTCTTTCGGAGGATTGTTCTAGTCCCAAACACTACGTTTGTCAATGTTCTATTTGAGATTCTGGTGACGTCATCTACTTGCAATCCACTTTCTAAAATCCGGCAGACTGCTATAATCCTACCGCTATACTAAATGAGAGCCGGACGCGTTTCAGCCACTGCAGCTGCCCACCGAGGAGTGGCATAAGCAGCATCGTTAGCTTGCTAATCTTGACGCGAGAAGAGAAGCAATCAGGCATTCTTCTTTCTCCACTCTGCGGCAGCCGGCCAACACTCTCCTAAGTCTGAAGTGATGACTCCACAATCTATCTCACACTATAAGATCCTGGACAAACTCGGGGCTGGCGGAATGGGTGAAGTCTATCTTGCCGAAGATACACTTCTGCGCCGCCGGGTTGCGATAAAGTTTCTCGCCCAGGAGTTGATGACTGAGGAGAGAGCCAAGAGACGTTTTCTGCGAGAGGCGCATATCGCAGCATCGCTTGACCATCCTAATATTTGCGCTATTTATGAGATCGGGGAAGAAGACGGCCGGCGCTTTGCGGTAATGCAATACCTTGAAGGAAAGACGCTGGACGCGCGCAATCGCACCAAAGAGTTCCGCCTGGATGAGGTTCTGCAAATCGCTATTCAGATTGCAAATGCGCTTGCGGAAGCGCATGAGCACGGAATTATCCATCGCGATATCAAGCCTCAAAATATCATTGTCAACTCACGCGGCCACCTCAAGGTACTGGATTTCGGTTTGTCTAAACATATTTATAGCGGCAATCATCCGGAAGCCGAGACGCAAAGCTTGTTATCTGAGTCAGGAATGATCATCGGCACCATGCCTTACATGTCGCCGGAGCAGGTGCTGGGCGAGGAACTGGATTTTCGGAGCGACCTCTTCAGTTTTGGAACTGTGCTCTATGAGTTAGTCACGGGAGAACAGCCGTTTTCTCGCGCGACAGCGGTTTCTACCATCTCAGCAATTCTCACCTATGAGCCACCTGCCCTGAGTGCCTCTAAGCCCGGTACGCCACCAGCTCTTGATCAGATCGTGTCAAGATGCCTGAAGAAAAAGAAGGAGGAGCGTTATCGATCCGCCAGGGAGTTGTTAAGTGATCTGACAAGCCTCGCGCGTGGCCCTTCGCAAGAAGAAACCATTTCCAGCCGCGCGGCAGCGGTTCGACGAGATAATAAACGCGGGACCGGCAGCAGTCGCATTCGGCCGAGCCACTATGCCGCCACAGCGGTCGCGGTTCTACTTATCAGCGTTGGAGTCTATGTCCTGGCAACCGGGCGTTGGGCGCCCGGTAAGCGCGCGGATTTGGTGACCACAGCTTCGGCAATCAATTCCATTGCAGTTCTGCCTTTCCTCAATGAAAGCGCCGAGCCGAATACAGAGTATTTGAGTGATGGGCTGACCGACAGTCTGATGAATAACCTCGCGCATCTGCCTCACATGAAGGTCATCGCCCGAAGTTCTGTTTTTCGTTATAGAGGTCGTGAAGTTGATGCTAAAACTGTCGGGCGAGAGCTTAACGTGCAAGCGGTGTTGATGGGACGCGTTAAGGTACGCGGTGATGATCTATTGATCATCGCCGAGCTCGTCAACGCGCTCGACAATAGTCTTATATGGATTGGGCAGTATCCGCAGAAGTTGGCAAGTATTCTGGACATCGAAGAGCGAATCGCTCGGGAAATCAGCGACAAATTGCAGTCTCGATTGAGTGGGGAGGAAAAGGCGCTCAGCGCTAAGCGTTACACCGAAGACGTCGAGG
>JALYTI010000306.1 GCA_030854375.1 Acidobacteriota bacterium
ATTCTCCGTTTCATCTCTAAAGCAAAAGTCATCCGGCGTGCGCGCGCCATAGAGCACTACAAACTGGCCATACTGCTCTTTTCGTTTCAACACATGACGGAGCGCGGAACGCAGAGGGGCAACACCAGTGCCCATGGCAACGAAGACCAGGTCCTTCCCTTTCTGCTCATCAAGAGCGAAGCCGTGCCCGGTTACATCGATCAATTCAATCTTTTGGCCGGGCTGCATTTCGAATATTAGATTGCTGGCACCCATCCGTTGCTTCACCAGAACTTCAAGCTCCGCATCTTCCGGCGCACTTGCGAACGCGAAATAAGCCGGCGCCTCGCCTTCCACAGCCAGCACCGCCACCTGACCCGGCACAAAAGCAACACCGTGCTTCGGCCTCGCGCCCTCAGGCATGAGATCGAACGAACGTACTCCTCGCGCCTGTTCACGCACTTTGGTAATGATCAGCGAAGGCAACGCCTTTCAGTCTCCTGCACGGCATAAATAGCGAAACTCGTCCGGCAGTTTAGCAAACCCGGTCATAGTTTCCTCAGCGTGAGTGTTACAATGCAATCCAAACAAATCGTTCCTCACGGTTGAGTCGTCCGATTGATTAACTTGAAAGAATTAGAATGAGCCAGGCTTCGCATCTTATACGCGTCTTCGTTGCCATCGTAGCGGTAAGCTTTGCGTTAGGTTGTATGTCGACAATCTCGGCGCAGTCAGGCCGGCAGGTGCGGAAGTCAACGCCTGCCCCTGTCGCAACGCCCACACCGGAACCGACACCAGTCGCTAAAGCGCCGGAAAAAGAAAAGGCGGCTATAACCTTCATCGTGGGAATCTATCGCTATAACACTTTCTCAAACATTCCTTTTTACTACTACGACAGTGTGTCGCGAAGTTGCGCAGAACGTCTCAATGACGCGAGCGGGGTGAAGGCCGATGTTGCACATGGAGAAATGAGCCGGGGCGAAGCTATCAATCGTGCCAAGTCTGAGAAGGAGACGTACGTCGTGTGGCTGCAGCTTAGTTCTCAGAGTCTAAGCAGCGACCCGGGCACGGTAAGCAGCGTCCAGGATATTTCAGTTGAATATTCTGTTTACGCGCCGACGACGGCCAAACGCGTAGCTTCGGGTCACACATACCAGGGTGCTCGCAAAAAAGGAGTGGTGGTTGGGCCATCAGGTCGTGGCAGCACCGTCTACGGCGAGTATTTGCTGAAGCAAGCGGCTCGCGAGGCCGCCGAGAGAATACTTGATGCCATGAAGATCGGTAGCCGGCCCACGATTCCTTGAAGTATTAGTGCGCTACTTTTGTTCCGCGTCCTCGTAAAGCTTATCGATCACGTCTCGATATTTCTCGTTAATCACCCGACGCTTTACTTTTAACGTTGGAGTCAACTCGCCACCCTCAATAGTCAACTCATTTTCCAGCAAGCCAATCTTCTTTACCCGCTCATACTGAGCAAGGTCTGTGGTGAGTCCGGCGATCTGGCGTTCAAAGAGATCGATGATGCGCGGATGCTTGCAGAGTTCGGCCCTGCTTCCTGCCTTGATATTCTTCAGTTGAGCATACGAATCAACTCGTTCCCAATCTGGAACAATCAAAGCGGCAGGAAACTTTCTCCCATCTCCGACCAGGACCACCTGGTTTACAAAGCGCGAGCCCTTGATCATTTGCTCGATGGGCTGCGGCGCAATGTATTTGCCACCTGAAGTTTTGAAGAGCTCTTTCTTGCGATCGGTAATGCTCAGAAAACCGTCCTGGTCAATCGTTCCAATATCGCCGGTCCTAAACCAACCATCTTCGGTGAAGACCGCGCGCGTTTCCTCGGGTTTGTTGTAGTAGCCACGCATTACCTGTGGGCCGCGAGTTTCTATTTCGCCATCACTCGCGAGCCGTACCTCGACATTCCTTATCGGCTTTCCCACCGTGCCACCACGATTCTCTTCCACCCTGCTCGCCGTGATTACCGGAGACGTCTCAGTCAATCCATAGCCCTGCACGATGGGCAATCCTGCACCTATATAGATGTAACCCAACTCCTCGGGCAGAGCGGCCCCGCCGGAGATCAACAGACGAATGCGTCCGCCCAGGGCAGCGCGCATTTTTGAAAAGATAAGTTTGTCGGCCACCCGATGCTTAAGCGCGAGCCAGGCAGGAATCTTTTGATGGTTGATCGCCAGCTTTGCTTGCTCCTTGCCAACTGAAACCGACCAATTGAGAATGGCGAAATTAAGCCGGCCTTTCTCGGCCGTCTTTTCCTTCACACGGTCGAAAATCTTTTCGAAAATCCGCGGCACGCCGACAAAGATAGTTGGCTTAACCTCGCGCAGGTTCTGTCCAATAGCCTCCAACGATTCGCCGAAGTAAATCGCCATGCCGTGGTAGAGATACATGTACATGGCCATTCGCTCCAGTACATGCGACAGCGGCAACACAGAAAGAGCGCTGTCATCTTCGGCAAACGACAGGTGCCCTGACGAATCGATTAGATTTGAGACGAGGTTGGAATGCGTGAGCATCACGCCCTTGGGTTCTCCCGTCGTTCCGGAGGTATAGATAATCGTTGCCAGGTCGTCAGGCTTGAGCTGGTGGGCGATGTTGTTGATGAGCTCGGGTTCCTGTTCTTCAAGTGCCTGGCCTCGTCTTTCGAGTTCAGCCAATGAAATGGATTTCGCGTCCTTGATAATCTGGCTCGAGGGGTTTTCGAAGAATACGATGTGTTCTATCGCCGGGCATTCAGCAAGTATCTCGCGAATTTCAAGAAACTTTTTTTCATTTTCAAGCAGCAGAACGCGCGCTCCGGAGTCTTTTAAGATGTAGCGAACCTGCGGCGGCGTGAGCGTCGGATAGATTGGAACATCGATGGCCGCGGCAAACAGGCAACCCGCGTCTGCCAAAGTCCATTCCGGCCTGCTCTCAGAAAGCAGGGCCACGCGGTCGCCGCTTCTCACACCAAGCGAATGCAGACCACCGGCGATCAATCGCATGCGTCTCAACATTTCACCTGAAGAAATCGCCACCCAGCGGCCGTCGCGCTTGTAATTAAGCGTGTCTGACCTGCGGTAGGTGCGGGCCACATACTCGAATACTTCGACGAGGGTAGTGGGCTCGCCCGGAGTCAACGGAGTACGCGTGGTCGTTGCGATCCGGGGTTCAGTTGGAAACTGAGTGATCACATTCACTTTGCGGTCACCCCATTAAGGAATATATCCAACACCTGGTCGGCCATGGGCGCTAACTTGTAGCGACGCTTTGAAAGAATCCAATTGGTGGCCATCTCGTCCAACGCGCCGAAAAGTATTTTGGCTACGATCTTCGCGTTGAGGTCGGGACGGAACACGCCGGTTTGCTGCCCTTCTTCAAAAGTAGAACGAATAAGATTTAGGTATTCAGCGAAGCCTGCGGCCGAAAACTCCTCCATGAATTTTGTTGAACCACGCAATTCCACCTGGCATACGACGGCGAGGTCACGGTCAGCTCCTAGTCTCTCAAGATGCAGGAGTGCGATGCGGCGTAACTTCTCGCGCGCATCAGTGATTTCTTCCAACTGCTTCCGGCTCGCGGTAATGGCCTCTTCCATGTTGCGATCGAAAATTGAATGCAGGATCTCTTCTTTGCTCTTGAAGTAGAGATAGACGGTGCCATCGGCAACTCCGGCTTCGCGTGCAATGTCGGCAACCTTGGAGTTGAAATAACCATTGCCGGCAAACACGCGGATCGCCGCGCGCAGAATTGCTTCGCGCTTATCGGCGACTACCGGACGATCTGAATTAAGTAAACGCGCTGACCGCATTCTGCCTTCTGCCTTCTGACTTCTGACCTCTGACTTCTGTTACCGCCTTCTACTTACCGCCTTCTGCCTTCTGCTGTTTACTGTTTGCTGTTTACTGTCTGCTGTCTGCTGTCTCTTCTCCGACTGAATGAATCATCACTCATTCCGATTTAGCCTAACCTCTAAACTGCTTCCGCGCAATAGATTCAATATCTGCGCGCCTGGTCAGTTTGAGGTGATTGATAGGTCTGGCGAGCGAACGTCCCTAGTAAGGCGCTTGTCAGTACCGCCTGCGGTAGCGGGCGGGTCGCTGTT
>JALYTI010000307.1 GCA_030854375.1 Acidobacteriota bacterium
TGTTTGGGTGCGCTGCCACTATGTTTAAATTCGCAATACCTTTCCTTGACACTGGCGCCTTAGAACATCTATACCCTGCCGAATTATGAGCGACGTTGCCAACAGCTCCTCTCCGAAGCTTGTCCGGGGCCTGGGCCTGCTGGATGCCAGCATGATCGTCGTCGGGTCAATGATCGGCTCGGGAATTTTCATAACCTCCGCTGAATCGTCGCGACTTGTAGGATCGCCTGGCTGGTTACTAGTCGCGTGGGCATTGGCCGGAGTACTGACTATTACTGGCGCGCTCTGTTGCGCCGAACTGGCAGCAATGTGGCCACGCGCCGGTGGGCAGTATGTATTTCTAAGGGAAGCATATGGCCCATCGATCGGGTTTCTTTTCGGATGGTCCTTGTTCCTGATTATCCAAACGGGGACGATTGCGGCCGTCGCCGTGGCCTTCGCAAATTTCACGGGCGTGCTGACAAACACCGTATCAGCCGACAACTACATCGTTGCGCCACATGGCTTCGGCGGCTACGCGATTAGCCTTTCCACCCAACAACTTCTTGCCGTAGTCATGATTCTTTTTCTGACACTGACAAATACTCGTGGATTGAAAACCGGGAAGCTCATTCAGAACACATTCACGTTTACGAAAACGGCCGCCCTGGTTGGATTGATTATCGTAGGACTGATATTCGGCTGGAATCACAATAGCGCAGCGTACACGTCTGATTGGTGGAATCCGCTCAACAACGGTTGGAAGCCTTCTGCTTCTCAGCTGGGATTCGATGCGACGAGCGGCGGACTTCTGGGCCTGGCCCTGATAATGCTACTTGGCCGTGCGATGGTGGGCCCGCTCTTCGCCCAATCGGCCTGGAACAATGTGACATTCACTGCCGGTGAAGTGCGCGATCCGGGCCGCAATCTACCGCGCGCGCTACTGATTGGTTGCTGTCTCGTGGTTGTGCTCTACCTGCTGGCGAACGTCGCTTACATTGTCACGTTGCCTCTAGCTGGTATTCAAAACGCTCCGCAAAACCGCGTTGCCACCGCAACAATGCAAGCGATATTTGGCCCTCGGGGTACCGTCATAATGGCCATTGCCATCATGATTTCCACGTTTGGTTGTAATAATGGGTTGATACTCGCCGGATCGCGCGTCTATTACGCGATGTCGCGCGACAATCTTTTCTTCAAAGGCATAGGAAAAGTGAATTCACGGCATGTCCCCGCGATAGCTTTGATCACGCAGGGAATCTGGGCGGCGTTTCTCACGTTACCGCGCACCGTAACTACGAATCCGCAGACAGGCGCCGTCACGTATGGAAACGTTTATACACAACTCCTCGAATACATTATTTCGGCCGACATGGTCTTTTATGCGTTGATGGTGGGAGCAGTGATTGTTATGCGCCGCAAGGCTCCTGAGATCGAGCGCCCCTACCGCACGTTAGGCTATCCGATCGTACCTCTTGTGTATATTTTTTTGGCAGTGCTGTTTATTCTGGATGTTGCCTATCTGGCTCCGTCCACCTCGGGAATCGGTTTCTTAATAGTATTCACCGGCATTCCCATCTATTTCATTTGGCGACGAAGTGCCGCGGCCGCTAGCAATGACCTCGACTCCACGACTTAAAGGCGTCCCTCGCTCGCAGTTAAGGCATCTGGTCGGGAGGATGTGGCCGCATTCGTTTCATCCCCTGAAGTCTTGATTGTTGTTCAGGCGTCAGCTTGTTCTTGATCCGAATGGCCAGTCCAATATGCAAATGCTTGATTTCCCGTTCTGTATCCAGAATTTTGTCGAGCTGCGACAGGGCCTGCTGCTCGTTTACGGAGCCTTCCTTCATTATGGATGCCAGACCTTCCATTGAATCCTGCAACTGCCACTGCAACTCTGTGAAGCGAAGGGTGACTCTTTGAATCTCGCCCCTGAGAAAGGTTTTCTGCTCATCGGTCAGTCCGATCTCACGCTGGTGCTGCATGACAAGTTCAGGAGGAAAGATGAACTGGGCCAGCGGATCATTGTCTGGCGTTGGTTGGGGCGGGTGTGGCGGCTGTTGGGCCGAGGCAAAGGCTACGGTCAAAATAATCCCTATGACCAGGATAGCGACTAAAACTGTAAGTTTGGTCTTTTTCATAACACCTCCGTTCAGTTCAAATCATTCGAAAGAAACTTCTTCATGTCCTCCGCAGATTCATTCATTTGTGGAACGAACATAAGCAACTCATCGCCGGCTGAGCGCAGCAGTTTCGCGGTTGGCGACTGCCACTCGGAAAGCCCTTTTTGTTTGACCAGGCCCGCACGCTGAGCAGATGCGATCTGTGATTTCTTAACGGCTGATCGGCGAATTTCAACCCGCCGATCAGTTCGCTTACCCGATTCTCGGTGGGCGGAAACATTCCCCGACTGCGGCGGCTGTTCAGAGGCGGAGCGGAAGCCGGACGCGGCTTCTTGTATCGCATAGCCGTGCATTGGCTGCCGGCGCACTCGCAAAAATCTCGGCAGCAGGATGGTCGCAGTTACAACCAAACTGACAACCAGGATAGCCGTCGCGAAACGTAGAAAATTTGAAGACTGTTGAAAACGCAGCCGGCTGAAGTTTCTGCACTGAAATTCGGCCTCTGCGATGTTCCACGTTTCTGCGAACAGTGGCGAGGTGCCCTTTTCCTCACGCTTCAGCTCACAAAACAACGCTCGGATTCTTGTGTCTTCGCCATTCAATTCCATAATTGCCTTCTGCTTTGAGTAATAGATCCCGCAGCCTTGTCTTTGCTCGTCCGTAATGCTTGCGCACCGCTCCAACAGAAATACCGATCACTTCCGCAGCCTCTTGCAGGCTCAGGTCCTCATAAAAGACCAGGTGCAGAGTTTGTTGCTGACGCGCCGGCAACTGCGCCAGAGCGTGCCGGAACCGAGCCCGTGCTTCGGATCGTTCCAAAGCTAGAGCGGGATCTTCCGTGCGCGGCGGTCTTGGCACGCGCTCAGCTCCGGCGTTAAGTATCAACTTTCGTAAAAAGTTCTGGCGGCGTTCGCTGGCAGCCGTCTTACGGATCACCGCAAACAGCCATGTCTTGAAGCTCGACTCGCCGCCATACCGCGCCCTACCATCCAGTATCTTCAAATAAACGAGCTGCAACACTTCCTCAGCCTCTGACGGATCGCGTCCGCAACAACTCAGCGCCCAGCCGAAACCGGACGCGTGATGCTTCTCCAGCTCAGCCTTAACCTCTGAGATTTCCATCAATGGTGCCATCACGGATATCTTCCGTGTCCAGACTATTAGTCGCTTGGGCAAATGAAATATATGACAGGGCCGATCATTAAACGCCTCTGCCATCAGGAATGTTTAGTTGGAATCGCACCAAGGGAGCGGGATGATGACCGCGAACAAACGCGAGTGCAGCGGACCTAACCCATCTAAAGCCCTTGCTATGTGAGGTGAGAGTTGAATATCCCCAAAACTGAAAGCCCGTCGTGTGCGGACCTGGCCAGGCGGCTGAATCACCGCCCTTTTTGCGACAGACTATTCTGGCCGGCTGCCACCGTGTTAAATACCGATCCTTACTTTACCCATTCGTCGGCAATTTCAGTCTCAACCTTGACCGGCACGGTCTTCACATATTCCTCGCCCGCCGCGACCATCGCGCGCTCAACCTTTGTCGCAACCTCTTGAGCCTCATCCGCATCGGCTTCGACCACAATTTCGTCGTGGATGATGTTCACGATCTGGGCATTCGTGCCGCGAAGTTCATCCTTTAGCAAACGCAGCGCACGCTTCAATATGTCGGCGCTCGTTCCCTGGATCGGAGTGTTCTTGCCGTTGCGCTTGGTCATCGAAATCTGTTGCCGATCCTGATCGTCATAACGAAAACGAACCAGACGGCCTGATCCTGTTCGTGCCTGGCGGTCGCGCACGGCGCGGTTTGCGGCTTCATGCAAATAGGTATCGAGTTGGCCGTAGGTGGCAAAATATTTGCGCAACACTCCTTCAGCTTCAGAAATACTCAACCCCGTCATGATCGAAAAGCGCTGCGCACCGATGCCATAAACCACGCCGAAGTTTAATCGTTTGGCAAAATCCCTCTGCTCCTTAC
>JALYTI010000027.1 GCA_030854375.1 Acidobacteriota bacterium
TTTGGACCACCACCCGCTTGCCGCGCACAACCCCAGATAGATTCCTGAATCTCTTCCGGCTGCAAATGTGCGCGCCTGAGGCTCTCCTTTGCCACCGCGACTCCCAGGTCTGCTGCGGTCCATGAGGCGAGCGTTCCGCCAAAGCGGCCAATAGGCGTGCGTACAGCTGCTGCAAGGAAGACGTTTCTCAATGCGAGTTTGTTAGCCTGATATGCGAATTTAATTGACTAAAAATGGTAGCACACGGTAGAAGTAACGGTGAAACAGCGCTCAAAACCGCAGTTCCGTTTGGATTACGACTTTACCCTCAAAAACCGCTAAGACCTCAATCCTCCGCGACGCTTGCCCACTGAAGTTGCTCACCAGATGAGCGAACGAGTTAACACGCCGGATCTGCTGCAAGCCGGAAGATCAAAGATCGCTGAACTGCTGGCTGCCCACGCAGAATGGTTTTTCACGCTTAGTGGCGGAGATTCGCATGCGCTGGGTAAAAGCGAGTTAGATATCGCGGTTGCCCACGGAAGGTTGATTCTGACCTGCTGGACTGAAAAGGGAAGTCGATCGTGGAAAATCTTTTCGTGGGATTGGACAGGCGAAAAGCTAACCCTGCAAGCCTCACGCAGAATGGGTGCGGAGAGGCCTTTGATCGAACTCGTACCTCGGGCGTCGGCAAGCTCCATCGCGCTAACGGTAAAGGCCGCACGACAGCAGCGTTGCGATAGACTGGCCCAGGTTGCTTGCTCCATTCAATTAGGGGCGAAACTTGATCGTTCAGCACTGAGTCCGGGCGCGCGTCGCGGGCAGCCCGGTCGCTATGCGCGAATCCTACTGCGACAGAGACACCAGCGCATTGCCGTGACCGGCTCAGTCGCTTCAAGTAAGCCGAGCGATGCAGACGCGTTTCTTTCGGCCGCCTTGATGTGGTTCAAGCGAATCAGCGAGCGAGCGCGAGCTCCTTACATTCAACAGCTGTGGTTAGTGGTCGAAAGCGACCTGGTACGACCGACGATCCAAAGGATCGTTTTGTTACGCCCAAGCCTTCGCGACGCGATTGCTGTTTACGAAGTTGATCAGCAACTTAACGAACTTACGTCGATTGAGGTTCCCGCGCGTGACGATCTTTGGAAGAGGCGGCTCGCAAGGTTCCCGCCGCTTCGTGTTGCTGCCGCCAATGAAGTTACCAAACGCCTGATCGCGGTCGCGCCGGGGGCCATAGATGTCGTCAGTGCCCGGCATGGCGAAACACTTCGCTATTTTGGGTTGCCGTTCGCTCGCGTCCGCAAGGTGATGGGAAGCGAGCGAGTTTGGTTTGGCATTGAAGGTTTGCGGCGCCGAATGCTGGAAGAGAAAACTGACAACGAGTGGACAAATCTGCTTGCCGATTTATTGGAACACCGATCAGCGAGCGCGTCGGATCACCATCATGCGCTTTATCGAAACGCTGCCGAAGCGTGGCTTGAGGCTTTGCTGCGCCGCGACATTACTCGCCTCGATCCCGGATTAATCATTGCTCCGCTTCACGCGCAGTTCAGAACTTCCCGAGGAGGCGCAGTTGGAGTTCGCCCCATCGATCTTCTGGCTTTGCGCCGCGATGGACGCCTCGCCGTGATCGAGTTGAAGGTTTCGGAGGCGCGCGAGCATGTCTTGCAGGGAGCCGACTACTGGCAACGAGTTGAATCGCATCGTCGTCGCGGGCACATATCCCGCGCCAAACTTTTCGGGGAGCGAAAAATTATGGATGAGCCTCCACTGATTTATTTAGTTGCACCCACATTGAGGGTTCATCCCGCGTTTAATACCCTGGCGCACTCAATCGCCCCCGATATCGAAATCTATCGCTTCGACATCAATGAAGACTGGCGCGCCGGGGTACGCGTGATGCGGCGCATGCGCGTCAATTAGCGCTTGGTCTAATGGGCCGACAACGGTTGCATCTGCATGCCGAATGCTTGCGGGTTCTCGCCGATGATGGCGGCGGCAAAGAAACGTGGCACGTAATACACGTTCTCTGATTGAAAGGTTTCGTCGAGTTTAGCGCGGTTGGCCGCCAGTGCGCAGATACTACATTGCTTGTTCTTCTCGTTAACGAGGAATTTGAGGTCGCGTGCTGTCTTTTGCTCGCCACGATTGTACGCGAGCAACGCGAGCGCTTCCTTCATCGGATCGTCCCTAAATATGCCAAGGCTGTCAGTGATGTAGCGCGCGGCGGCGTCCGCAGATTTGTTCACGTCCAATAGATCTTGCGCCGAAAGACCAAACTTCTCGCCGGTCTTCGGTAGAAATTGAAACATTCCAATCGCTCCTACAGAGTTTGGCGTCTGAATGTTTACGTATTCCGATTCGATCCAGGGGATATAAAGACCAATTAGCGGCGAAACATTGCGAGATTTGAATGCAGCAATCAGCGTAGGTGCGTGGGTCTGCCCCCGCTCGAGGATGAAACGCGCATCACCTTTCCATAACCGATCGCCACGGCCATTTCCGATGCGCCGGGAGTATTGATTAACTGCTTGCTGAATGTCCGCCTCAAACGCAGGCGTGAATTCATACTCGGCTCCCGAAATCTCACGCGCAATTCGCCGTGCCTGGTCGGCGACAAACGTCATTCGCTCGGCTTGCGTCAACTGTTGATACACCTTGCCGGACGGTGTCGTCTGCGCACAGCTTTCCGGGATGCTTATTGTTAGTGAAAACACAAGACCTAAGATCGCTAAAAGCATCTTTTGAACCTTCATGTTGTTGTTCCTTCCACAATTTGGATTTGCAATATACAGGGCAGTACTGCTGTAAAGTCGCGAGTCGCGAAAGCCCTCTATATGTTAAGCGAGAAATCCAATCGAGAGTGTTCATCGAGTGAGAATAAATTTTTCCTGATGGAGGAACTGTTTTCTACGAACCGACTGCGGCTTGAGCATCAATTAAAGCACAACCGAAAGGTGCTAGAATCTGGGGATTGATGACGACGCTTTTACCGGATAACTTAACAGGACTGTTAACTGAATGGCGGCAGGGAGACAAAGCGGCGCTTGAGGCGCTGACTCCTTTGGTGTACGACGAGCTGCGAAGGATCGCGCATCGTTATATGCAGAGCGAGCGCGAGGGCCACACGTTGCAAACTACAGCACTCGTCAACGAGGCGTACCTGCGTCTTGAGGATCAGCACAGAATCGAATGGCAGAGTCGCGCTCACTTTTTCGCTGTAACAGCGCAGGTGATGCGCCACATTTTGATTGATCACGCACGCCGGCGGCATTACGCCAAGCGCGGAGGAGAAGCGCAGCAAATTCCATTAGAAGAAGCCGTCTTAATGTCAGAGCCGCGGGCCGCGGAGCTGGTCGCCCTTGATGAAGCTCTGGATGAGTTAGCGAGGCTCGATCCTCGAAAGAGTCGTGTTGTCGAACTTCGTTATTTCGGTGGGCTGAGTCTTGAAGAAACGGCAGAGGTATTAGAAATATCACGCATGACTGTGCGACGCGATTGGCGTGTTGCAAAAGCCTGGCTCTATAGAAGGATGAAGGATAGGTACGAAGGATGAAGGCGGAAGGATGAAGGATGAAAGGAAGCATCAAAGGCATCGCTATCGGTTACCTCAGTTCTCGCTTTGATTGGTTTTGTTCAGCCTTCATCCTTCATCCCTCATCCTTCATCCTTTAACACAATGACTCCTGAGCGATGGCAAGTAGTAGAAGAGATGTTGCAGGCGGCCCTTGATCGGCCGGCGCACGAGCGCGCTTCGTTCATTGCTAAAGCATGTATAGACGACGATGGATTGAAGCGTGAAGCAATATCATTAATCGACGCCTACGACGAAGCCGGCGACTTCATTGAGCAGCCTGCGATGGCCCACGATGCGCAAGTTTTGATTGGGGGCAACCTTGACACGAACATCGGTCGTGACCTTGGTCCCTACAGAATCGTGGAACGTATCGGTGCGGGCGGCATGGGTGAAGTCTATCTCGCGCTGGACAGCCGGCTCGACCGCCTCGTCGCTTTGAAGATGTTGCCTGTTTACTTCGCGTCGGATGACGAACGCCTGCGCCGTTTTCAAAGGGAAGCACGCGCTGCATCGGCTTTGAACCATCCAAACATTCTCACAATTCACGAAGTAGGAGAGTCTGAAGGCGTTCCGTTTATGGCAACAGAATTTATTCATGGCCAAACGATTCGCGAATTGATTGTGGGGCGGGAATTATCCTTCACAGAAGTTTTGGATGTTGCCGAACAGGTCGCTTCGGCGCTCTCCGCCGCGCATAGCGCGGGCATTGTCCACCGCGACATCAAGCCCGAAAACATCATGAGACGTACCGACGGTCTGGTTAAAATCCTGGACTTCGGTATCGCCAAGCTCATGGAACAACGCGAACCTGACTCCAAAGGAACTAGATCCGGCGTTACAACTTACACAGAAGCCGGCACGCTGATGGGGACGGTTAACTACATGTCGCCGGAGCAAGCGCGCGGACTTCCCGTTGACGAACGCACCGACATCTGGAGCTTAGGCGTCGTCCTTTATGAAATGTCGGCGCATGAGCTGCCGTTTACCGGAGCGACGCGCATGGACACGATTGTCTCAATTCTGGAACGCGAACCGCATCCACTTCGGATGGCCAACGAAACGAATCCGCCCGCCGACGCATTCAAGCGTGTCGTCGCGAAGACCCTGCGCAAGGGAAAAACGGACCGCTACCAGACGACGGCTGAGCTGCTGGCTGACCTAAAGAATGTGAGGCAACTATTAGAAAGCCCGGGCCAATCAACGAATCTGGCTACCCGGAGCGCCGACGTAAAGACGCGAGAGCCTTCCATGCGACGTTACGTCTGGCCCCTGTTGACCGTTGCTTTGGTCTTGATGTTGACCGTTGCCGGGATATTTCTTTACAAAGGTTGGTTGCCGCAACGGATTTCTGCGACCTCCGAAGCCACCGCGGCAACGCCAAAGCCTTATGTCCAGATGAGCGAAGCGGAACGATTCAGTTTCATCGACCAACAGGAGCAACGCATCTCAACGATGATGGGCGACCGTCCTGTAAAGCTTAACGACGAGGCACTTCGCGCTATCAAGACCCATGTGGATCGTTACGTCGAGCGCAACCGCAGCATGTCCACCAAGCCGGGCGAAGAAAGTTTAAGTGTGGTCTTTGCGCGGGCAAGGCCTTATGTCCCGCTAATCTCACGCTCGTTTGCGGCGCGCAAAATTCCGGTAATCATCGGCATTTATTTACCCGTGATCGAATCGGCGTATAGAAACTGTTATGAGAATAGTATTGGAGCGAAGGGTCTGTTTCAGTTTTTGCCGCAGACTGCGGAGCACTACGGCGTTGCGCCCCAGGACATGTGCGATGTGGAAAAGATGACACCTGCTGCCGCGCATTACATCGCAGATCGGATGGCAGAACTCGGAGAGGACTCGCAAAGTGTCACCCTGGTATTGCTCAGCTACAACCGTGGGCCGGAATGGGTGCGGAATACGTTGCGGGAACTAAGAGGAACCGACAACTACGAAAGAAATTTCTGGACGCTATTTGCACACCGCGACAAACTCGATAACACGTTTCGCGATGAAAACGCCGGCTATGTCCCAAACTTTTTCGCAGCAGCTATAATTGGCGAGAATCCTGAAAGCTTCGAATTACCCATGCCGGCGCTATCGACCTTGAGCGGGACGCGCGCGACGAAGTGATCCCCAAATGACCTTCCATTAATACAGAACGCAGTTTCTTTTTTAGCGGTGCCTACCGTCCACTGCCGCTTAGTGTTTCACAAAAATATTATCCTGCTCATTACTGTCAGAGACAGGTTGAGCGGCCACCGGAGCAGAGCGCATGCTGTTCATTGCCTGATCCGCTGAGAGTATTCCCGAGGCGCGCATCTTGAACTCATCCGTGTTGCTTGCATTGTGCAGAGCTTCTTCCATTGAGATAAGCCCCGCCTGAACAAGATGAAACAGCGATTGATCAAAAGTCTGCATGCCATACTGCGAGGTGCCGGCTGCGATCGCTTCACGAATCAAAGAGGACTTTTCTTCGTTAACTATGTAATCACGAATCAAAGAGGTTGAGACCATCACTTCGACGGCGGGCACGCGACCTGCACCCTTGGCGGCCCGCACCAGCCTCATGGATATGACCGCCTTGAGAATGCCGGCAAGCTGGATACGCACCGACTTTTGTTGGTGTGATGGAAACGAAGACACGATACGCATCACCGTTTCGGTTGCGTCAAGCGTGTGCAGCGTCGACAAGACAAGGTGACCAGTCTCTGCGGCGGTCAATGCTGTTTCGATAGTTTCATCGTCGCGCATTTCGCCGACGAGTATTACGTCTGGATCCTGTCGCAAAGCTCCGCGCAGGGCTTCGGCGAACGATCGGGTGTCGACGTCAACTTCACGTTGGGTAACAAAGCTTTGCTTATCGCGATGCAAAAACTCAATCGGATCCTCAATCGTGACGATGTGTCCACTGCGCCGCGCATTTATCCTGTCGATCATCGCAGCCAGCGTGGTGGATTTGCCCGAGCCGGTTGCGCCGGTAACAAGTATCAAGCCACGCCGTTCTTCGGTAATGCGATCAATGACCGGCGGCAATCCGAGATCCGATGTACTCCTGGTCTGGTCAGGTATGACGCGCAGGACGATGCTCACCGTCCCGCGCTGCTGGAAGATGTTGGCCCTAAACCTTCCCAAGCCGTTCACTCCATACCCGATGTCTACTTCGTTGACTTCTTTGAAACGTTGTTTTTGGCGGTTCGACATCATGGCGAATGCCATGTCGAGAGTGTCTTCCTGCTTAAGGCGAGGGGCGTCGGCTACGGGATGGAGTTCGCCTCCGATACGCATGACCGGGAACGCCCCGACTTTCAGGTGCAGATCGGATGCGCCATGGCCAGAAGCAACTCGTAGCAGATCATCAATTTTTACAGACATACAGCGATTGACCTTTCGAAGCTTGGAAAAACTTGGAGACGAGGTTTTAAGCTTTGATCGTAGAGAGCGGAAGAAACCTGTGCTAGATACTGCGGGGAGGCATCAACGCTACGAAAGCGGTTAAGGCCGGGCTGAATAATAGCCTGTCATCACCATCAGCGTCAACATTTAGCTCTTGGAGGTTGCTTTGCGGGCAAAAGAAAGCAGCGAGCCCAAATGGCGCTCGCTGCAGGATTTCTGATGCTGCTGGCTGTTTTAATCTATGGCCTTGGCCGCGGTCTGGTATTTCAGAACAGGCTCCTCCGCTGGTTGGCCAGCTGGCGCACCTACATCAGCCCGCTTTTCTGGTTTGGAACCATTGTTACCGGGTTGCGACCTTTTGGAGGGTTTTACATATGTGAGCCAATCGCCAGGCGCCTTTCGTTCTCCCTTTGTGACATCAAAAAAGGCCTTCTGGATCTTTTCCGTGATCGTCCCACGACCGCCGGCTCCAACCGTAATGCGATCCACCGAGCGAATTGGTGTAATTTCCGCGGCCGTTCCGGAGAAGAACAGCTCATCGGCGACATAAAGGGCGGCGCGCTGAATGGTGCGCTCCTTAACCGTGATACCCAACTCGTGGCAAATCTGAATAACACTGTCGCGTGTGATTCCTGGAAGAATCGATGAAGAGAGTGGTGGAGTCAACACGATGCCTCCGCTCACCACAAAAATGTTCTCACCCGAACCTTCCGAAACGTAGCCTCGATCGTCCAGTGCGATGCCTTCGGCAAAGCCGTTGAGCAATGCCTCCATCTTGATTAGCTGAGAATTCATGTAGTTCGCACCGCTCTTGGCCATGGCGGGCATTGAGTTTGGTGTTAGACGATTCCACGTTGACACGCAAACGTCCACACCCTTTTCAATGGCCTCCTCGCCGAGATACTTGCCCCAGTCCCACGCGCCGATGTAGCAGGCCAATGGATTGGGAAAGGGATTCACGCCGAAGGCCGGATGTTCTTCATCCAGACTGCGGAACAGGATTGGGCGAATGTAGCACTGTTCTAAACCGCTGCGTTGAACCAACTCAACCGATGCATCACATAGTTGATCCAGGCTCCACTTATGGTCCATACGATAGATCTTGGCCGAGTTCAGGAATCGTTGCATATGTTCCTTCAAGCGAAAGACGGCTGGCCCGCTTTTGGTTGCATAACAACGAATGCCCTCAAAAATGCTGGAGCCATAATGAAGAACGTGAGACATGACATGTACTCGCGCGTCGTTCCAGTTTATGAACTGGCCATCATGCCAAACGACATCGCAAATGCGCGGAGTTGCCACATCTTTCGCTTTGCCTTCTTTTGAGAACATACGGTCTACTCCTTCGGGATATCAGACTCGGGAAACGCATGGGCGAGGAAACTCTAACCTTAAGACGTGTGAAGAAACGGTTTCGTGACCACCAATTCTACAGTAAGTGCGGTCGTTTCAGAAAGAGCGCGTTTAGGACCATTGGGAACAGGGCACAATACAGTAAATTTAGTTTGCTTGGCAAGTTGCGCTTGATTCAATAAGCTCGGCAAAGTAACATCAAAATGATTCATCAAATAGCTAAGACTGTTAATGCTTCACTCATTCCGCTGAAGCACAAGAAGTATTCGCGACAGAATCTGATTCGATCCCTTATTTTAGTCAGCCTTATTTTACCTTCAATATTCTCTATCGACTGCAGCATGAACCACAATACCGAAACTTCGACTCCCACAACCCAGGCAAACAACAAATCGAACGACCCCATCGCCATTCACCGCCGCGCCATTGCAATCGACATGCACGCAGATACGGCGCAGCGTATGCTGGACGAAAAAGTGGATCTCAGCCGGCGTTTGCCGGACGGACATTTCGATTCCGTGCGTGCTCTCGAAGGCGGACTTGACGCGCAATTCTTTTCGATCTGGGTTGAGCCGCAGTTGTTTGGTGGCGGTGGGCAGAGTGCGATGAAACGTGCCGACGATCAAATCGCTGCTGTGCGTGCATTAACGCAAAGCCACCCGGAGATTTGGAAGTTCGCAACCACCGCCGCAGACATACGTAACATTGCTTCCGAAGGAAAAATAGCTGCGTTGAGCGGTCTTGAGGGCGGGTATGCGATTGACGAGAGAATCGAGAACGTCGAGCGCTATTACAACCTGGGAGTGCGTTACATGTCACCTGCCTGGAGCGTCAGCACAAGCTGGGCCGGCTCTTCCGGCGACGAAGTGGGCCATACGCGCGGCCTGAATGATTTCGGAAAGCAAGTAGTCCGCGAGATGAATCGGCTCGGCATGATGGTGGATGTTTCCCACGTCTCCGACCCGACCTTCTGGGACATTGTAAACACCTCGACGAAGCCGGTGATCGCGACACATTCCGGTTGTCGCGCGATTGCCGATGTGCCCCGCAATCTGACTGATGAGATGATTCGCGCATTGGCCCGGACCCGAGGTGTCGTTAACGTGATCTTCTATCCCGAACATCTCGAACCGGGTTGGAGCGAAAAGAAAAAAAAGGTTGACGAACAGATCGCCACACTGGTCCAGCGCGCTTCGGAAGAAGAAAACGGCGACGCTGTCCACAAGAAACTTGCGCGCGACCGTGTAAGACGCGAAGAGTTTGCAAAGCGTCTCCCGCCTGTCAATATCTCCCGGCTTGTTGATCACATCGATCACGTCGTGAAGCTTGTGGGAATAGATTATGTGGGAATTGGATCTGACTTCGACGGTGTGCAGGCAGCACTAAGCGATCTACCTGATGTGTCCCGGCTGCCCAATCTCACGCGCGAGTTGTTACGAAGAGGATATTCAGAAACAGACATCGATAAGATTCTAGGTGGAAATATGCTGCGCGTTATGGACGAGAGCCAAACAAAGGAGAGTTAACCGCAAACGCAGAGTACACGCGAAGAAGCGCGAAGAAGAATTGCTATGGCAGCTAAACCGTCGACAACCACCCGACCACGCATTGGTTTTCACGCGCCGATCAAGGGTGGTCTCCACCAGGCGCTTGTCGTCGCCAAAGACACGGGCTGCGAAACGGTCCAACTGTTTTCGCGTAATCCTCGCGGCTGGGCTGCAAAGCCGCTTACCGCAGCAGATGTTTCAACGTTTAGAAAAGTGCGCCGCTTAACCAAACTAAGGCCCGTGGTGGTCCATTGCAACTATCTCATTAACCTGGCCGCTGCCGATGAACTCATGCTGCAAAAATCCCGCGCGTCGTTTCGCGAAGAAGTTGAGCGAGCGCTTGTACTCGGTATCGACTACCTGGTTGTCCATCCGGGAAGCGCGCGAGGATCTTGCGAGGCCGACGGGATTCGCACATGCAGCGCGAGCCTTAAGTTCGCTTGCCGCAGGTTGAATCTGGGAAAGCTGAGGATTCTTTTGGAGAATACCGCGGGACAAGGAGAGTGTATTGGACATCGTTTCGAACACCTGCGACAGATCATGGATGCCTGTCCAAATCTACCCCTCGGGGTTTGCTTCGATACTGCCCACGCATTCACCGCAGGCTATGACATCCGCGAGGAAGACGGTTTGGACGCGTTAATAGATAAGCTTCAGAGTACCGTACGGCTCAAGAATGTCCGTGCTATTCACTTCAACGACTCGCGCGCAATCTATAACTCACGTGTTGACCGCCACTGGCACATTGGAGAAGGTCACATCGGAACAGAAGCGCTGCGCCGGGTGGCACAACATCCTAAGCTATCTCACGCAGCGTTTATTCTGGAAACACCGTACGATGATCCGAGGGCTGATCTCAAGAATCTGACCATGCTACGTTCTTTCGTAGACAACGGCGGCCCAATGTAAGTAGGGCGCGAAGTGTTAGACAAACGCATAATCGCTGCGTTAGGATATTGCTGAAATTATTAAGAACGATGAAGAATTTTCAACCCGTCTCAAAACTCCTCCTAACGGTGCCGCTTCTGCGCCGCGCTTTCTAGTGCGGTTTAGCGGAGCGGCGAATCTCTACGCAAAAATAAATAGTTTGACGGCGCGGCGAAGGTATTCGGACGCTTGAGCTGTTACAACGAGGTTAATGTAGGTGATTGTTAGGAGAGCGAAGCCATGGACGAGAAATACTTTCCGCAACAAATAGAGAAGAGGTGGCAGCAGCATTGGGAACAATCGCGGGCGTTTGAGGCCCAGTCCGCCGATCCGCGGCCGAAGTTTTATTGCCTTGAAATGCTGCCTTACCCGTCGGGTTTTCTTCATATGGGCCACGTGCGCAATTACGCTATTGGTG
>JALYTI010000308.1 GCA_030854375.1 Acidobacteriota bacterium
AGCTTTTGCGGAGCTCGGTCAGAACCTGCTTAGCAACGGCCTTCAATGTGTCAAACACGCCGGCGCCGGTAGAAGCGACCGCCTCAACCACAGGCTCCTCTTTCCGCAATAATTCCGCCGTGAGATCGGCCACAGGCACGATGTTTGGGAGGTCGCGCTTGTTCAACTGAAGAACGTAAGGGAGCTTCATTAGGTCGTAACCCTGGGAGCGAAGATTTTCTTCAAGATTGTATAGCGACTCCACATTGGCATCCATTCGCTCTTCCTGCGAATCGGCAACGAATACAACTCCGTCAACACCCTTCAGTATCAGTTTGCGCGAGGCGTCATAAAAAACCTGGCCAGGAACTGTATATAGATGGAACCGTGTCTTAAAACCCCGAACCGTTCCCAGCTCAAGGGGCATAAAATCGAAGAAGAGGGTTCGATCCGTTTCCGTTGCCAGACTGATTAACTTTCCCCGAGCCTGCGGCGCCGTAGCCTCAAAAATGTGCTGCAGGTTTGTCGTCTTTCCGCAGAGGCCTGGACCGTAGTAGACGATCTTGCAGTTAATTTCTCTGGAAGCGTAATTGATAAAGGTCATAAGGCACGTATCTTGCTCGTTTTATTTAAAAAGACTGTCGATATCCTCATCCGTAATTTCCGCGAACGGCGAATTCTTATCGAATTCAGCGCTCGTGATCTCGTCAATCATCGCCAACAATTGTTGCGAGACTTGTTTACTTCTAAGCTTCACGAGACCAAGACTTGAACGCTCATCGAAAACGACAATTAAGAGAAGTCGCCCTATGACGCTGATGTGGATGCTTTCCCTCTCACCCTCATGGGAGAGCGTCGGAAACTCTTTCTCACCGATTAGTTGAGCCATACCGCCGGTGGCCGCAACGTTACCCGCTGCCAACGAGGCGAGACTCGTTGTGTCAAGATTTCCGATTTCACCGTGGGCAGCGATCTCCTGACCGTCTTTGTCCACCAGAAACACTACTCGGGCGGCCGAGTCCATGCGCAGTCGGGCGAGCACGGCTTTCAGTTGGTGATACTGACGCTCACGGAGCAAGATAGGCGTGTCTGCCATTAATACAGCTTTCTTCTGAAGTTAAGGGAGGAAAAGGAAAACGGCGGGTGTTGCTGAGAATCGGCGACCTTCGGTCATCAAGCCGCTGAAAGTAAAGTGGTTGCTTTCTGTTCTCACTGGCCCAGTGGCGCTGCCAGAGGACCGCAAGGCACTGTAGCACAGCCAACAATGTGCTTCAAGTGTTTTCCTTTGTTTGCACAACGACATATGGATGCCAGACCGAGTCTCTCTCGGGGGCTACAACTCCCCTTTTTGCGTTGATTTAGAGAGGGGGCTATGTTACTCTGCCACCGCAACTTCGCAGCGCCGAATCCGCATAGCCCTTTCAATATTTGTTCGCAATGAGTGCAGTTACAAAAGGTCTGAGACGATCGACGTCACGCTCGAACCTTCGTCAAACTCCTGCCAAGTCGGCAGGCAAGAGAAGCGCGGTGAGTGCTAGGCCTGCACGCTCAAAAGCGAAACGAGCAGTTGATCAGAAGTTGGTCGGACGAAAAACCGTCAAAGCCAAGGTCAGTTTGAAGAGCAAGGCGTCCAGGAAGCCTGTTCCGAAGAAGACGACTGCTCCAAAACAACGCGGGCTCAAGAAGGCGGTCCCGCGAAAAGCTGTCGCGCAGAAATCGACCGTAGTTCCGCACAGGAAATCTGTCGAGACACGAGTCAAAAAGACTCAGAAGCTTGCTGCAGTGCGCGCGCAACGACCCGCACCGATCATTCAGGCCCCGCCGCGCCAACCGACGGTAGATGAGTCGGCGGCATTAAAAGCCTTCGAACGAGCACACAAAGAATTTACACGCGGTCGCTTCGGTGAGGCGCGTAGTCAGTTTCGAGCCCTGCTGGATAAGTACTCCCAGGTATCGGAAGTAGCGGCTCGTGCACGGACTTACGTTGCGGTCGCGGATTCGCGTCTTCGCACTGACAGTATGCTGCCGCGCGATGCCGACTCACTTTACGATCGCGGTGTAATTGAACTTAATCGAGGGGAATACGTCGCCGCACAGGAGATGTTTGAACGCGCACTCAAGCGCGAACCCGAGGCAGCGCATATTCATTACGGACTTGCCGCGACACGCGCACGCCTGGGTTCCCTGGATCTGGCCCTGCAGTCGCTTCAGCGTGCTCTGGATCTTCAGCCAACCCTCCGAGTTCGGGCACAGCACGACCACGACTTGACCTCACTTCGAAACGATCCCGACTTTGATAGGTTGATATTTCAACCCCGCGTCTAGTCTTTCCCAAAGGAAAGCGCCTGATACTTCGTCTTTCATCTTGAGTATAGAGTTTCAAAGCCCTACCCTTTTAGGTATGATCTGCCTAAGGCGCGCAATAACGCCGCACCTGGAGAGTTAAAGGTTGTCTTATTTGTCCGAAGATAATCGCGGTCTTAACCTCGTGGCACTGGGTGGAGGCACTGGCCTCTCAACGCTGCTTGCTGGCTTAAAGTGCCTGGTCAGCGATCGTCATTCTGACGACGTCTCGATTGCGAACCTGTCTGCTATCGTCACGGTCTCCGATGATGGCGGAAGTTCGGGCCGCTTGCGAGATGAGTTGCAAATGCTGCCCCCCGGTGACATTCGCAACTGTATGATCGCGCTATCTGAGGATTCGACTTTACTCTCACGGTTGTTTCGCTACCGGTTTCGCGGCAAGGGAGAACTTGGTGGGCACAGCTTTGGCAATCTCTTCCTGGCTGCACTGACCGAGGTAACCGGAGATTTCACTGAAGCTGTCCGGCTTTCGTCGGAAGTATTGGCCAGTAAGGGGCACATTTACCCGGCAACGATCAGCGATGTGCGATTAGTTGCGGAACTAGCAGATGGAAGTGTCGTTCGGGGCGAAACACAAATCTCGGGATCACGCACGCCCATTCGCCGCCTCCGCCTGGAACCTGAACAGTGTTTGCCGCTTCCGGAAGCGTTGAAAGCGATTCGAGCTGCAGATGTCATCACCGTAGGCCCCGGCTCACTGTTCACAAGCATCTTGCCAAACCTGCTTGTGGCCCGCGTCTCAGGTGCCATCGGCGAAAGCGGCGCAACCCGGATATTTATTTGCAACTTAATGACTCAACCCGGCGAGACCGATAACTACTCGGCCCGGCAACATTTGGAGACCATCAAAAATTATGCTCCAGAGATTCATTTTGATTTCGTAATCGTCAACGACAGGCGCATAACCAAGGAACAATCTGAGCGATATGCGTTGGAAGGTGCCCACCAAATTGGGATCGATGATGACCCAATCGACAGCGCCATCGACCAAACGACCCAGATCATTCGGGCAAATCTCCTCGAGGATGGTGAGAAAGTTCGTCATAATTCCGAGCTTCTCGCTCGCGTCGTCCTCGCGTGCAAACAGCAAGCTTGCGCGCAACCTGCTATTCCCGCATAACCCATGGAGAAAAACCCGCTCTTGCAGTCCCGCCAACCGGTTCAATCGCTTGACGTACTCATTCTCGCAGCGGGACTCGGGACAAGAATGAAATCTGCCCGGGCGAAAGTACTCCATGAACTCGGCGGCTTGCCCTTAATCACTTACGTTTGTCGAGCAGCAAAGTCGCTGGAACCAGCAAAGATTTACGTTATTGTTGGACATCAAGCCGCGGAGGTTAGGAAAGCCGTCGAAAATGAGGTGGGGGATTGTGCGGAGTTTGTTACTCAGAAGGCGCAGCGCGGAACAGGCGACGCCGTAATTGCCGCGCGTCAACACCTCGAAAACTCCGATTCTGTTGTACTTGTTCTTTCGGGTGATGTGCCGTTGATTCGCGCAGAAAGTCTTAAAGCGTTCATCGGCAAGCACAAATCGAGTCGCGCTGCTTGTTCCGTCCTTAGCGTACGACTAGAGAACCCGACGGGTTATGGGCGAATAGTGCGCGATGGCGCCGGCAAATTCGTTCGAATCGTCGAGCAAAAGGACGCCTCGCCGGTTGAGCAACAGATAAAAGAGATTAACGCGGGAATCTACTGCTTCGCCGCCCCGAAATTGTTTGCTGCGCTCGA
>JALYTI010000309.1 GCA_030854375.1 Acidobacteriota bacterium
GCCCTGAGACCGTCACTATCCATGGCAGCGCCTGGTTTGCGGCTGGCCAACAAAGTTTCAAATTACGCGGCGGTGGTTCGTCTCAGCTCAAACGAGAATCCCTACGGTCCCTCGCCGATGGCCGTGAAAGCGATGACCGATGCTTTTAGTCTTGCGTGGCGTTACCCGGATGAGCATGAACATGTGCTTGTTGAAGCTCTGGCAAAGATGCACGGCGTAGGCTCAGAACAGATTCTTCTCGGCAATGGCTCTGGTGAGATCCTGAAAGTTGCCGCCGCGGCGTTCACGACCTCGGGTAAGAAGCTCGTGGTTGGCAATCCAACCTTCGAGGCTATTTTGGCTCATGCCCGTACTGCCAACGCCGATGTCGTGAAAATAGATCTCAAGACAGACTACGCTCACGATTTGAATAAGATGATGCCTGCGTCGAACGACGTTGGTTTGATCTACGTTTGCAACCCAAACAATCCAACCGCAAGCATTACGCCAAAAGATCAGATTCGAAGGTTTCTTGCGAAGATGCCGGGCCAGACAATTGTACTTATCGACGAGGCCTATCATCATTATGTTGAATCGAACGATTACGAGAGTGTTATCCCCCTGGTGAAGCAGTATCCGAACCTGATCGTTGCCCGAACGTTTTCCAAGATTTATGGCATGGCGGGTTTGCGTTGTGGCTACTGCGTCGCCAGGGCGGAGCTGGTTCAGCGCATGCGCGCCCAGCAAACGTGGGACAGCGTGAACATCATGGCGCTTGTCGCGGCATCGGCTAGTCTGCAAGACGTGCAACAGGTTGACGAAGGCCGGCGGCGCAACAGCGAAGTTAAGAAGCAAGTGTATGCAGAACTGGACAAGTTAGGCTTCAAGTACGTTCCGTCCCAGGCCAACTTCCTGATGATCGATCTTCGGCGGGAAGTGAGACCCGTCATTGCAGCCATGCGCGAACGCGGCGTCGAAGTTGGACGCGTGTTCCCTGCTCTGCCAAACTTCATGCGCGTAACGATCGGTACGAAGCCCCAGATGGAATCCTTCGCGTCCGCGTTTCGTTCTGTTATGAGCTGAGCGCTTGTGCCTGATCTTCAGCGGCATTTCTGGGTCTCTATTAATCATTGTTAGAATCCTCGCATGCTTGTTCTTGGCATTGAGACGTCGTGTGACGAAACGGCTGCAGCCATTGTGCGCGATGGCCGGGAAATCGTTTCGTCTGTGATCGCCTCCCAGGTGGAAACGCATAAACGCTTTGGAGGTGTGGTACCCGAGCTGGCGTCGCGGGAGCACCTCGACAAGATCGTCCCAATTGTTGAAGAAGCTTTCGCTCGCGCAAGACTTCGAGCTCATGACATCGACGGCATCGCCGTGACAATTGGTCCTGGACTCGTGGGGTCGTTGCTGGTGGGCGTGTCGTACGCAAAGGCGATGGCTTTTGCACTTAAGAAACCGCTGGTCGGAGTGAATCACATAGAGGGACACGTTTACTCCGTCGCCTTTGACAATCCCCCGGTTGAGTATCCGGCGCTGGCTTTAATTGTTTCGGGTGGGCATTCCAATCTCTTTTTTGTGCCCGGCGCGGGAAAGTATAAGGTTCTGGCACGCACACGCGACGATGCTGCCGGCGAAGCATTTGATAAGGTCGCTAAGATGCTGGGACTCGGTTATCCGGGCGGGCCCATTATCGAGCGACTCGCACGCGAGGGAAATCCGAAGGCGGTTAAATTCTCATTGCCCCGCATGGGCGATGGCTCGCCGGATTTTAGTTTTAGTGGTTTGAAAACTGCAGTCACCAAACACATACGCGAAACCGGATTGCAGCCCGTTACTAACGGCGAGCAGCCGTCGCAAGCGACCAAGGATCTGGCAGCGAGTTTTCAGAGCATCGTTGTTCGCTCTCTGGTGGGAACCACTGAGCGAGTTGCGAAACACTATTCGCCAAAGACCTTGATTGTGGCTGGCGGCGTTGCTTGCAACGAAGCATTAAGAGAAGCGTCACGGACAACTGCGAAGCGTTTGGGAATTCCTGTTTACTTTCCTTCCCCGCATCTTTCTACTGACAATGCGGCAATGATTGCGGCAGCGGGGACGGTCAAGCTTCAAGGAGGCGAACGAGCTGGCTTCGATCTAAATGCTGACGTGACACTCCGATTACAAAACGTCGACCTTGAAGAGGAAAAGCTCAAACGGGCTGGCGCTCGCTATCGACTCTAAAGTAAGCAAAACCACGCAACCACACGTGGATGGCGGCGCAGGCGCGAACCGGGAAAAGCCGAGACATCTTCTTCGTTGATGCTGCTTGTTCTTGGTCTCGGCACGCGAGACCGGGTTGAGCCTTATCAACCTTCTATGACGCTCGCGGCGCTCACCGCCTTTTTTTCATAGGCGGTGATTGTCGCAATGTTTTGTTGCTCGACCTCGGTGAGCGAGCTATCGGTAAAATCAGGATCGGGCTTGTACCATGCGAAACTCGTGAAGTATTTTTGTAGCCACGGCTCTTTAAAGACCTTGCCGCGTCGAGCGTAGATTTCCTGGCGCATCTGGCTCGCGTCTTCCACAAACAGCCCTTCCAGCAAACTACGATCAATTGTTTTACTGCTCAGTTGTTCATGAATCTGGTTTTCATATCCAACGATGGTCTCAACGTTCTGCTTGTCGGCTCCCGACAACTGCTCGTCTTTGAAGTTCTCATCAGGCGTGTACCATGGTTGACTGAAAAAATACTGCGAGAGCCAGGGGGCCTGGAATTGCCGGCCATGGCGTGCATATACCTCATTCCTTAACAAACGCAGTTCGTAAAGACTTAAGCCGTGCAGCATCTGTTCTGAAATCAGTTTGTTTTCAAACAGCTCCATGTCGCCTGGAGCCAACGCAATCTTGCGCGACTTCTTCTGCGCGAGCGAAATTGTCTGGAGATTCTTTTGCTCAACTGGAGAAAGCAGCTTTGGATCGTAGCGAGCAGCGGGCTTATACCAATACCGCTCGGCAAAATACTGCTGAAGCCAGGCGTCGCTTTCGAAGCGTTTGCCATGAATCGCTTCAATCTCGGAACTAAGCACCAGCCATTCAGCGCCGCTATGTTTGCCCAACTTCTTTGCCGTTAGCGGTCGCGTGCGCCAGTAGCGCATATCTCCCGGCTGAACCGTCCCATGCTTGCCGGCTTCAGCGTCACGAATAAGATCGAGGTTACGCCGTTCGGTGACGTTGAGCATCGAATTCTGAAAGTCAATGTTCGGCTTATACCAAGCTTGCGACTCAAGATAGGCGCGTATCTCAGCATCCTTGAAGATCCGCCCATGCCGGCCGAAGATGACCCCGCGTATGAGCTTTAAGTCTTCCAGTGGCAGCGTCGCAATATCAGCCGCTTTGAGCGCAGACTTAGAAAAATCAAAATTCTGCCAGCGCTGCACGCTGTCCTGTGCCTGCGCAGACAATAATCCTCCAAGTAGAAAAACCGCCAAGAGAAAGGGAATTAATCGAATGTGGGGGAAATGCTTCATGGGTGACTCCAGGTTATAAGGAGAGAAGAATTGTGGGGATGGCCCGTAGCCTACAGCAGATTGCCTCACAGAATGCTGCCTTACAGCTGATTGCATCGGCTCGGCCGCCTGATGTGCGGAAAGGCTGTGCCTTTCCGTCACGCTGGGAAAGGGGAGGCTACGCCTCGAACGTCGGTTCCGAGGCGCAGCCTCCTGGAATCAAAAAGAGTGCAGTCCGGAAAGGCGGAGCCATTCCGCACATCAGACGGCAAAGCCGAAGAAGATCTCCTTTACGAGAGCCTGAAGATCTCTTTTATGAGAGTCTGACGATATTTTTTTACGAAAGCTTGAAGGTCTCTTTTACGAGCTCCCTAAACCTTGATTCTCGTTTGAATATGCGATGTTGGGAAAAGCGCAGCCCCGTACAGCAACAGAATAGATTGCGCGTGATTAACCAAAAATATCGCGAACTTTGTCGACCAAACCTTTGTCTTCAAGATCCTTATTTTCAACTGCGGCGAGCTGCTCGAGAAGCTTTCGTTGTTCCCGTGTTAGTGAAGTTGGCGTGATGACGCTCACCGAAACAAACAGATCGCCACGGCC
>JALYTI010000310.1 GCA_030854375.1 Acidobacteriota bacterium
CCGCATACTTGGCTTCGCCGGGCCCATGAAATCGTATGTACGTGAAGCCGGCTGTGATCTCCAGCGGAGTCTGTTGGGCCGAAAGGTCGTGGATACAAAAGGCCGCGTTGTGTTTTCGCAGCAGCTCGTAGACCTCCGGCACAAGCCAACTCTGATCGCGGAATTCAAAAACATACTGGTGCTCCCCGGGTAGTGCTTCAAGAAACTCTGCCAGGCGTTCAAGATTGAGGTGCCAGCGCGGCGGGAGTTGGAAGAGTATTGGACCTAACTTTTGCTCCAAACGCTCAGCTCCCCGGAAAAACTTCCGCGTAGAAGTCCTGGGAGCTTTTAGCTTCTTCATGTGAGTAATAAAGCGGCTACCCTTAACTGCGAAGAGAAAATTAGCCGGTGAATTATCGCGCCAGGAATCAAACGTCGTAGCAGATGGAAGATGATAGAAGGTGTTGTTAACTTCTACCGTGTCGAAATGCTGAGCATAGAAGGTCAGCATTTCCTTTGCTGGAAGTTTTTCCGGATAGAAAAGGCCGACCCAACCTTTGTAGTGCCATCCCGAAGTCCCAATGTGAACCTTGCCCGCCATGATACGGCGGTAACTTTACCATCATGGCGCTAGTTTTTCCCTTTCCCGTTCGCTTCCTGTGCGAGCAATCGCTTCTTGCGCTCAAGTCCCCAACGGTAACCTCCGAGCGTCTTATCTTCGCGGATAACACGATGACATGGTACGACGAGGGCAACCGGATTCGTGGCGCACGCGCGCGCCACAGCGCGCACGGCTTTTTGCTGACCAATAGCTTTCGCCAACTCACTGTAGGAATAAGTCTCCCCGTAAGGAATGGCCCGTAGTTGCTGCCACACTTGCCGTTGAAACGCTGTGGCTCGTACATCAAGAGGAAGATCGACGTGAGGTGTTTTGCCTTCAAGATGTTTGATTATCGTCTCCAGCATTGGGCTAAGACCCTGGTCGTCCCGATGAATGTCGGCAGCGGGAAATTCCCTTTCCAGATCCGATTGAAGTGCAGACTCAGAATCACCCAGCTTTACCGAGCAAACGCCCTTCCTGGTTGCAGCGAGTAACAGCCAGCCCAGTGGGCATGTGACGATAGCGTAACTAATCGCAGCTCCGTGACCTCCTTTACTGTATGTCGCCGGGGTCATGCCTAGTTGCGAAACAGCTTGTTCATAGAGCCTGCTACTGGAACCAAAACCTGCGTCGTATATTGCATTTGTCACAGATTCTCCATCCCGAACTCGCGACTTAAAACTGCCAAGCCGGCGGGCGTCTGCATACTGGCGCGGCGTCACTCCCATGACTCTCTTGAAGGTCCGCTGAAGATGGAACGAGCTGACACCGGTTTGATCGCTTAGCACGCCGAGCGTCATGACTTCAGCGTCGTTGTTGTCGATTAGAGCGCATACGCGTTGCACCATTTCAACTTGCGGATCTTTCGCCGAAGTATCTCGGGGATGGCAGCGCAGGCATGGCCGAAAACCGGCTCGCTCTGCCGCTTCCGGCAGCTCGAAAAAAGAAACGCGGTTGCGATGTGGACGGCGCGAGGGACAAGATGGCCGGCAATAAATCCCGGTGGAACTAACAGCGAAAACAAATTGCCCGTCGAAGCGAGCGTCTTTTGACGACACCGCATTCCATCTTGCCTCGTTAGCGGCGGGGTCATCGTCGGGGAAAAGGCTTGTTTGTGGCTTCATTAGAGCGCTCATAGTATCACCTTCCAAATGTCTTCAGCATTCTGACTTCCCGGCGATAATAGCCCCGAGTTTCGATCGAATCTATCCGTTTCTTGTTTTCAAACCAGTGAGCCTTGAGCAGTGAGCGGTGAGCAGAAAACGGAGTCCGGTTTTGGTCACGGCGAATATTATGCTTCAATGAACTAAACGCGTCTCGAAAATCCTCTTTAATACCGCTAGACCACCGCTTCAACTCAAAAAGGAGCAAATCATGGACAAACCACATAAGCGGCTGCTCGCATGGAAGAAAAGCATGGATCTAGTGGTTGAGATATACGAATTAGTCAAGGCCTTTCCACGAGATGAGGTTTATGGACTCACTTCTCAAATTCGGCGAGCTTCAGTCTCAGTTCCATCGAACATTAGCGACGGTGCTGCAGGACGGTCAGTCACGCAGTTTCGGAATTCTCTATCAATCGCAATCGGATCGTTAAATGAGCTCAGCACGCAACTTGAAATAGCGTATCGCGTCGGCTACCTTGGCCGAAGTAAACTCGATGATGTCGAAAGTCGCGTGGATCAATGTCTTGCGCTGACCTAAGGTTTGCGAAAGAGCTTGAATAAAAAATTGAGCATCTGAAGTTTATCGCTGCTCACCGCTTACCGCTTACTGCCTACTAATACATGGATTTCCTGTCTTCTCTCAACGAACAACAACGCGAGGCGGTTGTAAATACCGAGGGACCCATGCTGATTCTCGCGGGCGCGGGGTCAGGGAAGACGCGCGTTATCGCGCATCGCATCGCATACCTCATCGCCGAAAAAGGCGTGGCTCCCTGGAACATTCTTGCCGTGACGTTTACTAACAAAGCCGCCCAGGAGATGAGACAGCGTGTGCAGCAACTCTTGCGTGGCCAGGAACTCTCGAGCACTCCCCTGATCTCGACATTCCACAGTCTCTGCGTTCGCATTCTGCGACAGGACATCGAAAAGCTGAACGAAAACTACAACCGCAGATTTACGATCTACGATCAGGATGACTCGCTGCGATTGATCAAGAACTGCATTAAGGACCTGGGCTTTGACGAAAAGCATTTGGGCTTGCGCGCCACCCAGGCGGCTATCAGTTCGGCAAAAAACTGGGGCCAGGATGTCGAGGCTTTTGCGGCGCGAGCAGATTACGTTGACGAGCGACGCGCGGCCATGGCCCGGGTCTATGAGGTTTATGAAGAACGCTTAAAGACAAATAATGCGCTCGACTTTGATGACCTGCTTATTAAAACCGTCCGGCTGCTGCGCAACGTCCCCGAAGTACGCGAGAAGTACAACAATAAGTTTCGCTACATTCTGGTGGACGAGTACCAGGACACCAACTCGCTACAGTTTGCATTGATTAGCTTGCTGACTGAGAAGCATCAAAACATTTCCGTTGTTGGAGACGAAGACCAGTCGATTTATAAATGGCGGGGCGCCGACATTACCAACATCCTGAATTTCGAAAAGCATTTCCCTAACACGAAAACAATTCGGCTCGAGCAAAACTATCGCTCGACGCAAACAATACTTGATGTCGCAGGAGCGGTGGTTAAGCACAACATCGAGCGCAAGGGAAAAACCCTTTGGACTTCGAATCCGCGCGGGGAGCGAGTTCGTTACTATCAGGCGTTTGATGCGGAGTCAGAGGCGCGTTTTGTCGCGGCGAAGATCCTGGAGCACCGCCAGGAACAATACGACTTGCGAGCGGCAGTGTTGTATCGAACCAATTCCCAGTCACGTAATTTTGAAGAAGCGATGCGTCGCGCCGGTTTGCCGTACAACATCGTAGGCGGCTTCTCATTTTATGAACGAATGGAAGTTCGTGACATCATTTCCTACCTCAAGTTAGCGTTGAACCCTAACGACTCGATTGCACTGCAACGCGTCATTAATAGTCCGCCGCGGGGAATCGGAAGACAGACGGTTGAAGAATTAGACCGGCGCGCACGAGAGTATGGTCTGACCTTTTGGGAAACGATCAAAGTCGTTATTGAAAAGCCTGAAAACCTGAGTACCCGCGCGGTGTCAGCACTTCGCACCTTTCGCAAGATCGTGCTTCGACTTGCGGCGCTGGCTGGAACCGATGTGGAAAGCACGGAAGCTTCTGCCGGGAGCCCGCCGAGGCGCGGCCTCGGCGAGTTGCATGAGATGGCAACCGCGGAAAGGTCCAGCCTTTCCGCACATCAGGCGGCAGAGCCGGAGGACGGACGGCTTGATGATCTTGTTAGTACCCGGAGCGGTAGCGGCCGGGTAGCCGCATCGAGTGGCGAACCGGACAGTAGCAGACCCGTGAGAGACCGCTCAGTTGTTGACTCCGACTCTCCCGTCTCCGACATCGTCAAGGC
>JALYTI010000028.1 GCA_030854375.1 Acidobacteriota bacterium
ACTCAGAAGTTCAGAGTTCAACCTTCGGGTTACTGATCGATGAAATTCAAGAAGTTCAGAGTCCAGCCTTTAGGTTGCTCGTTGGTAACACGCAAGCTAAAGCTTGTACTCTAAACTGCTTGAGTCTCCAAACTGCTTGACTGAGTGGACTTAATATTGACCCGTATTATCCTGGTTCAATGTTTGAAATGTCTGATGCCTGTGAAGACCATAGCAAAGCCGTATCCGTCTGCGACGGCAATAACTTCCGAGTCGCGAACGGAGCCTCCTGGCTGAATCACAGCCGTGATTCCATGTTTGGCTGCCTCATCGATTCCATCTCGAAAAGGAAAGAAAGCGTCAGATGCGAGTACTGAACCCTTGATAGGCAGTTGAGCGCGCATGGCTCCAATCTTCACCGAATCGACGCGAGACATCTGTCCCGCGCCTACACCAACCGTTTGTTCGCGGTGCGCATAAACAATCGCATTTGATTTCGTGTGTTTGCAGACCGTCCACGCGAACACCAGGTCCCTCACTTCGTCGTCAGTCGGTTCGCGGGCGGTAACCACTTTTAGGTCTTGTGGCTTCAGTTTATGCGTGTCGCGCGTTTGCACGAGCATGCCCCCGGTTATCTGTTTGTATTCAAGTCCCTCAGCATTTTCCGGCGCGCGTGTTCGCAGCACGCGCAAATTCTTTTTTGTGCGCAGTACATCAAGCGCCTGCTCATCGTAGTCAGGAGCAACGATCACTTCGGTGAAAATCTCGATCAGCGCGCGCGCCGCCGTTTCGTCAACCTTGCGATTGAAAGCAACAATGCCGCCGAAGGCTGAAACCGGATCGGTGGCAAGCGCACGACGGTAAGCAACTTCCGCTGACGTACCCACGGCGACGCCGGCCGGATTCGTGTGCTTTACGATCGCACACGCTATTTCATTAAAATCGGAAACAAGCTGCCAGGCGGCGTCGGCATCGACATAGTTGTTGAAAGACATCTCCTTGCCGGAGAGGACTTCGGCTAATGCTATGCCGGCTCGAGCGCCAGTATCATAGAGAGCTGCGGATTGATGCGGATTTTCGCCGTAGCGCAAGTTCGCAGACTTTTTCAGGGTAAACGTGGCCACCTTGGGTGCGCTCTTGAACTCTTCCATCGCACCGGCGGTTTCATCCTTAATGGCGCCGGCAGCATCCGTAATGAAGAACGGGCTGGATCCGCTACCGCCGACTCGGACTCCCATCCCTTTGGTGGGAAGTTCGCCTCCCTCGAACGCCCCGGTAAGATAGGCGAAGACGATCATGTCGTATCTCGAGGTTTGACCAAAAGCTTCGCGCGCGAGCGATCGCCTGGTCGCACGCGAGAGTGATCCATCATTCTTCTTCATTTCGTCAATAACCCAGATGTAGTCGGCCGGTAGCACAAGTACCGTCACATCCTGGGCGTTCTTTGCCGCGGATCGGATCATGGCAGGCCCACCGATATCGATCTGCTCGATAGCTTGTGCGAGGGTGACTCCTGATCTTTTTATTGTTTCTTCAAACGGGTAAAGATTAACCACCACCATATCGATAGGCTCGATACTATGATCACGCATTGCCGACTGGTGCGTAGGATTTTCGCGAATCGCCAGCAGCCCGCCATGGATCTTTGGATGCAGAGTTTTCACGCGCCCGTCCATCATTTCCGGAAAACCTGTCAATTCGGAGACATCCCGCACTTCGATACCAGCTTGCCGCAACACAGCGGCCGTCCCACCAGTACTAATGATCTCCACGCCGAGACGTTTCAACTCCCGCGCGAAATCCACAATTCCGGTTTTGTCTGACACGCTGATTAGTGCGCGCCGAATCCTTCGCAAACCGAGATCCTGATTTTCAGTCATGCTATGTCCAGAAGATGAGTTCGAAGTGGATGATATTAACACCCCAGGGCTGCTGCCCGCTTGGGAAACCACGCATGTTTACCGTGGCAGACCATGAGCGATCACGGTTGAGATCTCCTGGTCCTGCGGCTTTGCCGCTGTGCAGTGCGGAAAGGCTACGCCTTTCCGGCAGTTTTCTTAATTCTTGAGGCTCCGCCTCCATCTACCTGAGGCGTAGCCTCAAAAACCTAAAAGGGAGTTACGGAAAGGCATAGCCTTTCCGCACTGCCCCGGCGGCAAAGCCGCAATCATGGACGTAAACGACGGCGACCGGACTCGCAAATCATGAATCAACCAGCGAGACACCAGTGTCTAAGTCACAGTTCAAGCTAGGGAGTTTTCTCGGAATTCGGGAAAGGGTTAACATTAAAAAACTCGTGCGTTCGGGAATAACCATACCCGCCCAATTGATATTCAACGCCCGATGGGACGCTTAGCGTAAAACGATGCCTCCCTGAAGCGCGTGCCCCTTCGCCCATGTAAAAACCCAGCAGGTACTGGCTTCTCAGGTCGTCTTCGATTGCTCGAAAGATCGGCATCAAGTCGATGTTTGGTCTGGCCGTCGGTGGCGCGAGTGCAGAACGCGCATCGCCGACCAGAAAATACTTGCCACCCGTTTTCTCTGCGAGTTCACGAAAACCTTTTGCGGGTGAACGGACCGCCAATCGCCCCTCACGCGGCTCGAACAGCGGCAGATGAATCACATAGAAGGACACCTGCCTGCGCAATGCTTCCTCAATTACCGATCCGGCGCGAGTCGTGCTCGCATTATCAAGTCCATCGCTTACCAGGATTACGATGCGACGTTCAGAACGAACTCGGGGAAGCCCTTCAAAGGCGCTCACTGCGGCGGCCGCGGCGTCGAATATGGCGGTGTGCTGGTTGGGCTCAACCGGAAAGTTGAATGCTTCGCGCGTCACCGAGACGTCTCGGCCGAACGGCGCAAGCAGCGAAGGCTTCTCAGCAAAGCGAATCACCGCTACTCGCGACCTTTCATTGAATCGCCCAAAAAGCGCCAGCGCCGCTTCGCGCTGCGACGCAATAATCTCGCGCAGGCTCCCCGATTGATCGAGCGCAAACACGAGAGCAACACGATCCGCGCCCGGCAAAAAATATAGCCCCGCGGTGACGTGATCTTCGTCTTTTAGTAACAGGTCGCGTTCGGTGAGTGTCGTCGCGGCCGGCCCACGTTTGTCTCGAACGCGAATGGGGAAAACGAGCAGATTAGTGTTGACCTTGACTACGTCGTCGTCGCTCGCAGTCTCTTGAGCTTGGAATATTGCGGGATGAAGGGTGCTGACCGTGAGGAGAGCAATGCAGAACGACAGCAGACCTCGCCTCGAGGAGTAGAACCAAACCAGACTACGATTTATCAGGTTTGTCTTTAACGCTGCGGCAGGCAGAAGCATGCAGCCGTTCGGCTTAAATATAGAAGCGTCCGAGAAGCAGAATACTCAAAATCACTATGATTGTGATTACGATGATCTTGATCAGGCTCATAACTAACTCCTCAAGGTTTGGACCAAGAGCAGGCACACAGAAACGGGAACAGGCTGCATTTTAGAATTGCATCCGCTTGCTGTCAATGAATGAAGGCCCAGCGGGTCAGCCCGGCGGAATCTCGGTGATGTTGACCGAAACCCTGCTCAAGCTCCCCATGTATTCCAATTAGCGGAGCTACGGGCCTTACGGCCCTGTCGAGTCGAGTTTTATTTGAATCTAAGCCCCAGCCGGCCACTGAACAACCGCGGATATCCTACGTGCGTGCCACTAAATACAGATTCGAAGTTGTAAAGAAACAACTCGTTTGCCAGATTCTGGATGTCGAACTGAAGGTTTAATGAAACCCGCTCTTTCTTGAGCAAATCGGCGCCCACTGAAAAATCGAGAATCGTTCTGGGACGGACCCGGCCGCGCTGAAAATCGATCTCATTGTAAAGTCTTGGGTCAAATCCTTGCGCCCCGAACTCCGCCAGCGTCGTACCTGGCCGAACGTCTGTGGGAACTCCGGAGTCGTAACGACCACTAAAGGTCGCATAAAGGCCGGAAGGAGCGTGATTGTAGCTGAGTTGAAACTGCGCCTCGTTTCTTTGATCGTGATCGTTTGCGAATATTATTCCTGGTACCTGCAGGCTCTGGGTGTCCTCGCCCAGGAACAGGCCACCGTCGATCGGCGTGACACCATAAGCCCTGGCGTTGGCATAGGAAACGGAGCCATGAAAGCCCCGGATGTCAGTTGTTTCGAGCCTTAACTCTTCACCCGTTACCCGTCCGGATGAGATAGCGATCGGGAAGATTACTCCGGTTTCAAAAAACTGATCCTTGTCGGAGAAGTTCTTGATGCGCTTCTGATAGAGCGTCAAACTAGCGCGCAGGTAGCGGCTCAAGAGCTGTTGTGCGCCAACCTCAAACGAGTTTTCTTTATCAGGCAAAATTGGGCGAACTGTGGTGACACCCTGCAAGACGGCGATGGGCGAGATGGCGGCCGCTTCCGTCGAGCTCGCCAGCAACAGGTTCTCAGCCGGAGGCGGTTGGAATAGACGGTTGTAGGAAGCGTGTAGTGTCGTTTGCGTCTTAGGAATGTAGTAGGCCACGCCGATACGCGGGCTGAGCGCCTGCTCGCTAATCAATAGCTTGTAGTTGTCATACCGGATGCCCGCATCAAGCGTGAAATTTTTGAATAGGGGGAATCGGTCCTGAACATAAGCACTTAAAGTGCGACCTGTTTTGCCGCCGACAAACACAAACGGGCGCGCCGCGTTGAAATTGTTAATTGGATTCGGAAAGACGTTGCCGTTTTCGTCTACAAGGTCGTTGAAAACGGTGGTTGGGTAGAAACTGAAGTTCTCATCAAGGGGAGTAATTGTAAACTGCCCGCCCAGCTTAATGTTATGACTTCCGCGCGTGAGCGAAAGTGAACCAAGCCCGCCATAGTTTTTGAGCGTTCGGTCCTGGAATGCAACAACGGGAGTAGCAGTGGGATTGCTGCTTAACCGTGCGTGGCTCTTGCGGTTGAAGAAAGACAGCTGGGTGACGGCGTTTGGCGAGAAGATGTGGTCGTAAGTAATGTTCTGCGAGCTGTCTCTAAGGCGCTGCCGTAGATCCTGTCCGGCGATCTCCTGCTCCAGCCGATTAGGGACCTGGAAGTTTGATCCACCAAACGTGAATGTGCCCCTCAGGCTGCTGTTCTGGTCAAACTGATAATCGAGCCGAAAAAATCCCTTACCGGTGCGACCAAAATTGTGGAAGTTATCTATAGTCGGCGGGTCGAGAAAGCGCTGCGACGTCGTAGTAGAAAGATTTGTAAGGAAGCCGAATCTTTTGGTATGAGTTGCAAAATCGGCAGCTATTTCGCCCGTCGAAAAACTTCCACCTGATAACGAAAGTCCGCCTTGCGTTGGACCTTCCAATCCTGAGCGAGTATTTACATTGATTACGCCAGCCAGCTTATCACCAAATTCAGCTGGAATACCTCCAGTAAGCACTTCAACAGTTCTCAACGTTCTCGCATCAAGGCTGGTTGCGAAAATCGCTGACATGTTGTCTGTCACCGGCACGCCATCGACAACATACTGCACCTGAGATTCAGAACCCCGCGGATGCATTCGTCCGTTGTCATCGGTCACAAAACCAGGAGCGGATGCCACCATACTTTCTATCGCCCGGGATGGCGCTGCTCCTAAAGGTCGCTCCAGAATGGATTGATTTAGATCAGTATCTGAGGACGTTCGATCCTGTTCAAGCACGGCCGAGTTATCGGTTGTTACGGTGACGGCCGCAGTGGCGCCAGTCACTGACAGAGAAAGGTCGAGGTTCAACGGGATTGTGCTTTCGAGGTCGATCGACTGCTCAGTTGTTTCGAACCCCGGCGCCTCCGCCTGAACCTTGTAGGTATTGAAAGGAATATTAACTAACTTGAATGAGCCTTGCTGGTCTGTTTTTACGGTCTGCGAATATCCGGTGAGCGGCTGGGTAACCACCACCCTGGCGTCCCTGACTAACGCGCCCGATGGATCTTTCACCGTGCCCTGGACCGTACCGATCCTTGCTTGACCGAAGATGGATTGAAAAAGAATTACCGTAATGAAAAATGGCAGTGTGAGCCTGAAAAACTTTCTAAGAATCATTTCTACCTGGCCTCCTGATTTATGCGCCTCAATATTTGCGACAGGGTTTCAGCAGTCTGACCCATCGGTTACAGACGAAACCGGACCGCGTCGCGACGGCTTTCGTATAGCCAAAATGACCACACAAAAGTGGCGGTTTAATTAGGAGTTTTGAGGTGGGGCTCTGCCGGTACGTGGGGTATTAGTCTGAGAGGGAACCGGAACTGCGTTTGGACTAAGAAAGCGGCACCTAAGTGTCGAGGCGCCGATGCTTGGGGGGACAGATATCAGAGTTGTCGAGAACTGTTGATGGAGCTGGCAAATCAGGCAGTCGCTACAAACATTTAGTTTACCATTCTGATTGGTCTCAGTTTGGGGATCCGAAAAGGAACCAGTACGCGCGGGATTGGTCGATCCCAGTACGCTGCCATGTGTGTGAGCGGCCTCAACCGCCGTGCCGTAGACGATGAAACCCAGGAGCAGAAAAGAAAGCGCACGAGCAAACGCACCGTGCGGCCGGATTAACTGGGAGTGTGGTTCTCTGGTCACGAATTTAAGCAGTGTGTTAGAGTCGTCAACTGTAATATAAGGATGCCTAACAGCACTGTCAACCGCGTTTCTACACTGCCTGGACCGCAAAACATACAGACATACCGGCATCGTCCTTACGACGTTTCAAGAGGGTTTTTCGCAGGAAAATTATCTCGGCGAATGGCGCCCCGAGCGATCTTCGCCGCTTGCGTGCTTCTCATCATAACTGGCCCACCGAACGTTAATGCGCAAACCTCCCGGGTTCGAATTGTTGTTACTTCCGTGGCTCCTGCCAGACTCACAATTACCTCCGAAGCCCCATGGCCCATAAACTCTTTGTCGTTTCTGAATACGTATGGTGGCGTGCTTGGACTGGCCGAGCGGATTGAAAAGCTTGAAGCAAGCAAGGCGAGTGGCGAAAGCGTTCCCGTTAGAAAACTTGCCCCGGGCGAATTTCAAACTGACGAAAACTTTACCCGGTTCTCCTACAACGTCAATATTTCTGAACTGGCACGACCTGAGCACATGTCGCACGTCTCATGGCTGGATCGCAACCACGGATTATTGATGCTGGAAGACCTGTTACCTCAATCAACGAACCAGCCGGGCAAGTCTTCGACGACGCTGATTCAGCTTGATGTCCCCACCGGATGGACAAGTACCGCCAACGTCAAAAGCGAAGGCGGTCAATATTCAACTGACGATCCTGAGAAGACTGTGTTTTTGATTGGGCCATTGGTGCACGAAACCAGCCGGCGAATTGGCTCGGGGAGCTCGATGAGCTTTTCATTAATCAAGTCCGGTCAATGGCCGTTCTCTGATGATGACGCGCTAACACTTGTTTCAAAGTTAATCAGAGAGTATTCGAAAGTTACAGGCTTTGGAATTAAGCGTAGAACAGGTCTGATGCTAGTACCGTTTCCGGGAGAAGTTGGCCCCGGCAGATGGAGCGCGGAAACGAGAGGCAATGTTGTCGTATTGATATTAGGTCGGGTGGCGCCCCGCAAAGACATTCTCACAAGGCTCGGAATTGTCCTTAGTCACGAGCTATTTCATTTATGGGTGCCAAATTCGTTGAAGCTCGAGGGTGAGTACGATTGGTTTTTTGAGGGCTTCACTCTATACCAGGCCTTGCGAATGGATTTGCGTCTGGGCTGGATATCTTTCGAAGATTACCTGGCAACGATCGGGCGCGTGTATGATTCGTATCTGGCTTCATCAGAGCGTGATAAATTTTCCCTGGTAGAAGCTTCACAACGGCGGTGGACCATGTCGTCGGCGCTCGTGTACGACCAGGGCATGCTCGTCGCATTTATCTACGATCTCTTGCTCATGAGGCGCAGCGGTTGCAAAGCTTCGCTTGATGATGTGTACAGGCAACTGTTTAGACAGCAAATGACAGGACATGCGGGCGCAAACGCGACTATAATTAGGTTGTTGAGTGGACAGGTAGGTATGGAGTCTTTTGCGAGCGATTACATCGAAGGCACGGCGAAAATTGATCTGGAAAAGCTGCTGCCTCCCTTTGGTTTTCAAGTTTGGAGAGACGTCTCCGGAACCAACAGGATAAAGCTGGCTATCGGCCCCAACTTAAGTAAACCTCAACGGAAACTGCTAGGCTGTATTGGGTCTGGGAAGTAGTTTATCTCCATGCGTATTCAGCGAGAGTTTAGAAATGGCAATTACTAACATGAAATTGAGCTGGATCACTTATAAAGGTCTCCTGGTGCTGTTGATCGCGGGCCTGGTCTCAGGCTGTAGCACGCTCGCAAAGAAAAATGACACCGGCGTTGTTGTTGCCCGCCGAGCACAGATCCGCAGCTCAACTGCTGTGGTGGCGGCTGACTTGTTGGAAGTGAACCGCGGCGACGTGGTGGATATCCTGGACTTTCAGGACGTGCTGGATCCTACCGACAACTCGAAGAAGGAGCGGTGGCTACGTGTCCAGGCTAGCGACGAAGATAATACTGAGGGTTGGATCGAATCACGCAACGTCATGCCAGACGATATTCTTCAGGCTTCCAGAAAATTGGCGGACGAGGACAAAGAAATTCCCGCTCAGGCCACTGGTCAGTTACGTGCCAGCTCAAACCTGCGCCTTAGTGCAGATCGCAGTGGAAACGAAAACATAATGATGAGACTGGACAGTGGATCAACCTTCGAGATTATCGGGTGGAAGCGCGTGCCCAGGCCGAAAGGCTCGGAGTCCACCGAGAGTGATACGGCACCGAAGGCAGGAAGCGCCCAGCAGGGAACAAGTCGGGGAAACAAGGAGAATCAGGCGGAGAATGAACCCGAAGAAACTAACGAAGTTTGGTATAAGGTCCGTTTACCCTCCTCGATTTCACCGGCCCCTGCGGGTTGGATATATGGGAAGCAAGTTGAACTCGCTGTACCAAGCGACATTATTTTCTATCGCACCGGTCGTGAGTTTGTAGCATGGCAACGGCTCGACGGTGAACCTGCTGAACCCGACGGATCGAAGAGCAAGGACGCAGCACGAGAAGCGAAGCCGGGGAGTTGGGTGATCCTCGAAAAGAGCAGCTCTAATCAGGCGCACACGCTGACAGAACCAGACTTTGATCGCATTTATGTGCTGGGCTACGACAAACGCGATCAAGAACACTACACGGCGTACCGTAGTCCTGATTTGAAAGGGTTTTTGCCTTGTCGGGTGGTCGGCACGCCGGATAATAAGACGTTCATTATTCGCGTACAGGATGAAGACGGACAAGTGAACGACGTGAGGTATGGAGTTTATAAGGATGCCCGAGGTTACTTGAAAGTCAGCCCGCCAAACGTGGCAAATAAAGAGAAGGTGAAGAAAAAGTAATGCACGCTGATTTAGCCCAGTAGATTCTGATCGCTGAACTTACCCCGGTGATGACGACGCAACTACCAATGATTATTGCAGTAGGCGGATTCACTTCTGAGGTGGGGAAGACTACATTGCTCTGCGATCTGTTGCGCACTTTTCCCGGATGGGAAGCTATCAAGACTACACGTGGTCATTATCGTTCCTGCGGGAAGGATGCCAATGCGTGCTGTGTCAGTCATCTGCTGCAGAATGAGCCTGTGATCCGGTCGGGCCGAGAACTGACGTACGCGCCCGGAAAGGACACCGGGCGTTACTGGGACGCAGGCGCTGCAAATGTGCACTGGGTCATAGCAACGGATACTCAGGTTGAAGATGGAATAAAGAAAGCAATCAATCGTGTAAAGGCACCCGGAGTTTTTGTGGAGGGCAATAGTTTTACAGAGTATGTCGATCCTGACTTCTATATCATGGTCACTCGGCCCGATGAGTTAAGAATAAAAGCCACTGCCCGGAAGGCATTGAGCCGAGTTTCCGCTTTTTACCTTTCCGGTAAAGGCGAAGCGGAAGACCGGGCCCGCCTGGATGCGTTCTTACCAAAGGCTGTCGCGGGTTTTAATAACAACTTACCCGTATTTACACGGACAGAACTCATCCAGCTAATTAGTAATCTAACCGCATCAAAATCCCCGGTCGCAGCCTAAAGTTCACAGCAAACTGTTCAGGATTGAGCATCTCAATCGGTCGCCATAATGGAGGCCTCGCACAAGCCCAATTAGGACGATGTATTGAGCGTAAAATTTTGAAACGCTCTTGACAAGACCTCGGTTGTCTTTATAATTCCGGATCTAATAGCGGAGAATTGAAATCTAGGGTTTCCCAAGGCGGTTCCAGTTTCCCAAAGCGGTTCCAATAGCCACTGGGAGTGTCGCTTTTCTTTTCGGAGTTAACGCGAGAAGGGCGGCGCTTTTGTTTCCGAAAAGAAACATCAATAAAGATTGGAACGCGCCTTGACAGAGTGAATCCCATGGGTTAAAGTCTCCGTTTGCTTGGGGCGAAGTTTTATCGTCTGTAAGGCAAATCCAAATCACAATTTGGAATTGATGTTTGAAAACTAGATAGAGCGTGTCCATATCAATGACCTTTGAGAGTCAAAACGTCGAGCGATAAAGCTCGCGTTCAAAACTCTTAAGAAGAGTCATTATCGGATACTGAACAACCAGTACGATAATGTTCCAGAGAACAAATTCTAACGAGAGTTTGATCCTGGCTCAGAATCAACGCTGGCGGCGTGCCTCAGACATGCAAGTCGAACGCGAAAGTCTCCTTCGGGGGACAAGTAGAGTGGCGCACGGGTGAGTAACACGTAGGTAATCTACCTTCGGATGGGGAATAACAACCGGAAACGGTTGCTAATACCGCATAATGCAGCGGCACCTAATGGTGACAGTTGTTAAAGCGGGGGATCGAAAGACCTCGCGTCTGAAGAGGAGCCTGCGGCGGATTAGCTTGTTGGTAAGGTAACGGCTTACCAAGGCGACGATCCGTAGCCGGCCTGAGAGGGCGGTCGGCCACACTGACACTGACATACGGGTCAGACTCCTACGGGAGGCAGCAGTCGGGAATTTTGGGCAATGGGCGAAAGCCTGACCCAGCAACGCCGCGTGAAGGATGAAATCCCTCGGGATGTAAACTTCGCAAGAACGGGAAGAATAAGCCTGCGTAAATATCGCAGGTGATGACGGTACCGTTTGTAAGCTCCGGCTAACTCCGTGCCAGCAGCCGCGGTAATACGGGGGGAGCAAGCG